>NZ_JAFCMC010000018.1:0-127231 GCF_018130085.1 Bradyrhizobium sp. AUGA SZCCT0169
GTACGCTTCAGCCGCGACCGTCAATCGCAACCTCAGCGTCCACCGCGACCCGCCCCTCGTCGTGACGACGGCCGACGCCCCTTGTGTCCAGAAAGTCTGGCAGAATGTGCGAACGGGCGGTTGCCGACCAACCGCCCGTTGCTGGAACTGAGCCCGTACGCCCCCAAGGTGACTGAGCCTGTCTCAGAGCGAGGGACAGTTCCGGTGTCTTCCTCAACCCGAACAGTTGCAAGGGCTTCGAGCCCGTACCGCGCAAGGAAGGGAATGGATGATGGCACAGAATGATCAGATTGTCGTCGGCATCGATGTGGCTAAAGACAAGGTGGATGCGTGCATTCGCACGCTATCGCAGCGGCTCGCCTTTCCAAACGCCGCACAAGGTCACCGCAAGATCATTGCCTGGCTTCACAAGCACAAGGTGAGCAAGGCAGTCATGGAGGCGAGCGGCGGCTATGAGCGGGACTGGGCCAGGGTGCTGCGCCGGGCCGGCATCGAGGTGCGGATTGTCGACCCCAAGCGGGTCCGCAGCTTCGCGCTGTCGGCCGGACGGCTAGCCAAGAACGATACGATCGACGCAGAGATGATCGCCTGGTTTGCCGAGACGTTTAGCGCGGCGCCGGGCCCGATCTACGATGCCGCGCATGAGGCGTTGGTGGCACTGGTGAAAGCCCGCAAACATCTGCTCGACCTGCAGACGCGGCTGAAAACGCAAAACGAACATGCTGCACCGGAGGCGATTCAGAAGGCCCATGCCCGCGTCTTGAAGAGCCTAGCCACCGAAATTACCAGGCTAGAGGCTGCAATCTCCGCCAAGGTCAAGGCCACGCCGGAGTTTGCCGATCGCGCCGAGATCATCGAGAGTGTTCCGGGCTTCGCCGAAACGGCATCGGCGACCCTCATTGCAGGCATGCCGGAACTCGGAACGGTGAGCAAGCAGATCGCCGCTGCGTTACTGGGTGCCGCCCCTTATGACGACGATAGCGGCAAACGGCGCGGCGAGCGCCACATCAAGGGCGGTCGCCGCTGGGTCCGCAACGCCATCTACATGCCTTGTCTCGGCGCTGCCACGCAGAACAACCCGGTGCTCAAGGCCTTCTATCAGCGTCTCATTGCCAAGGGAAAAGAGCCAAAGGTTGCGCTCATCGCCTGCATGCGCAAGCTGATCATTATCCTCAACACCATGATCGCACGCCGGCAGAAATGGGATCCCAGCCGTCACGCACTGAACTGAGCGAGCGCACCTCACCGCGCTCGGTCCTCGACCGAGCGCATGCCAAGCCAACAAACCGCAGAGCGGACGGGGTCAAGGCCGTAAGCCGCCGAAGGCGGGGGCGCGCCCCGCGCCAGCCTTGAGGCCGGCCGATCGCCGGTTTACTTCAGCACAGTTGCTCTGAGTGGGACGGGATGGCGATAGATGCGCACTGATTTGGGTCAGATGGAAAGAGAAATATTTTCGATTCTCAGAAATTATCGACTTGACACGATTTCCGACAATCAGAAGTGATTTGCCCGTCGGGTTATTTCGTCGCATCCGTCGTATCCAGTTTGCTATTGCAAACGGGGCGACGCATGTGGTCGAGCGATCGGTCTCACTTGCGTGATGGCGACGCCCGAGATGGCGAGTAGCGCCCCGATAGCCAGCGTCGGCGTCACGCGGTCGCCGAGGAACAACACGCTCGAAATCAAGGCGAAGACCGGAAGCAGCAGGGCGAATGGCGCCACGCGGGCCATGGTGCAACGGGCGATCAGCCAGAACCAAAGGCCGAATCCGACGATTCCTCCGATGAAAATAGTGTAGGCGAGCGCCATCCAGCCACGTTCGTCCGCCGTGACGAGGGTCGTCAGTTGTCCATGTTCAAGGAACAGCGACATCAACATGACCTGCGGTACCGTGAAAAGTGACGACCATCCCGTCAACATCAAGGGATCGAACGGGCCGTGGCGCTTGGTCAGGACGTTGGCGACCGCGAACGCGAAGGCTGCCCCCACCACCAGCAGGATCGGTAACGCATTTGCGGACAGGCCCGGCCCGGCGGCCAACACGACCACGCCGCCGAAGGCAATCAACACCCCTGCGGACGTCATCAGCGACGGCCTCTCCGCAAGCAGTGGCCAGGCCAACAGCACGGTGAAGGGCGTCGTGAGTTGATAGGCGACCGCAGACATGCTGCCTGAACCGAGCCCCAGCCCCACATAGAACAAGCCGAAATTCAGTCCACCCAGGAAGACCGAGATGACAGCGATGGAGCCGAACTCCTGACGTGTCGGCCTTGTGACGAAGGGGATCAGCAGCAGGGCCATGGCGAGGAAGCGCAGTCCGAGGAAGAAAAGTGGCGGAAACTGCACCACACCCACTTTGATAGCTACGAACTGATAGCCCCAGATGAGAGGCACCAGCACCGCGCAGGCGATCTGAATGGCAGACATGGCATCCTCATTTTTAGACCAAACAGTCCAGATATAGGCGCGCGTAACCCGGAGTGCGTCCATGGCTGAGCTAACTGATGAAGCGGTCGAGAAGGGCGTCGGCCGTGGCTTGCGACGTGGTGCGCGTTGGTCCCGTTTTGCCGACCACCCGAAGTCCCTCGACGAAGCAGACCAGTATCCGCGCGGCACTTGCAGGCTCAACACCGGCTGCCAGTTCGCCGGCCGCCTTCGCGCGCGAGAGTGCGCTGGCGAGCTTGGCCTCCATGGCTTTGAAGAAGCCGCCGATGCGACCTTCGATATCCCCGTCGTCGCCAGCCAATTCCATGGCTGTGGCCACCAGCAGGCATCCGCGCCGACCGCTGGCGCCGCTGGTGCGGTCGACATAACCGGCAAGGAAGGTCCGCAGGCCGTCAACCGGCGCATGGCGCGGACCGAGTTCGACGTCCATCCGCGCAAGCGCGTCGGCGATATAGCGATCGAGCGCCCGCAGAAAGAGCGCGTGCTTGTCCCCGAAGGCGGCATAAAGGCTGCCGCGCGAAAGCTTCGTCGCTCGCAGCAGGTCCGGAAGCGCCGTGCCGTGATAGCCGCGCGACCAGAACACACCCATCGCACGCTCAACGGCGGCTTCCGTGTCGAAACCACGGGGTCGGCCGCGCGGCAACTGCATGGGGGATTGGCGTGCCATGGCCGTATATATAGACCGACCGGTCTTGAATTGCAAATGGCTGCTATGGGTCAATTGCGTCGGCCTGCGTCGCAGCCAGCCTGCGCATTCCAACTGCAATCGGAAATCACTTGCCGGCATTTTCGGCCGTGCCGTAGCTGCGGGCGATGATGCCGGCAGCGATTTGCAACAAAGAGCCGGTCATCCAACTGATTCCGATGAAAGCCAGCCATCCGTCAGACACCGTCTCGTCGAGGATGATGATGCCGACGGACGCAAACGTCGCAATCGCGGCAAGAAATATTCCGACCGCGCTCAGGATCTCGACCACAGTGTCCGGGCTCCATCGTTGCCGCTGGATCGAGGCTGATCTTCGGGCAGAACGGCGAGGCAGATCGATGCCGACATAGAAGCTGAAAGCCCCAAAGAGCATCATCAACAGGACGATCCCGACACTCAAGGGCAGTTCGCTTTGCCGGCGCATTAATGCTGCGGCGACGTACAAGCCGCAGGAGCCGCCAATCGCGGCGAGTCCGATTCGTTCAATAAGATGCGCCGATTTGATGAGAGCAGCAGGAGCGAACCCGGTCGTCTTCGCGCCGGATGACCTGTCGAAATTTGCATTGGCCATTTTCATGTTGCTACCTTTCCAAAAGGTGCCTGCGGGACGACGCGACGAGCAGACCGCGTCACCGACGACGCAGCAATCGTCCAGCGTGAGGTAGTCTCGACTGCATCAACGCGTTTGACGACGTTCGGCCCGGATCCGTGGAATCCGGTTGCGTGTGCAGTTTAGTTGAATGCGTTTTGACCTGGCTCGCGCAATCCAGGTTGCCGCTACATGGCCGGACCGTGAATCTGCGCCGCTTCCGCGGGGGCGCTATTGAGCGCCCTCGGGTCCCCGGAAAAATCTGATGTCGCTCATGACAGCAGCCGTTGGGACCGGTCGAACTTCTAGCACCTGCCAATGCACCACTGTGTGAGACACTTCACATCGTCGACATGCTGCCGCCGTGCAGGCTACGTCATCGTCCGGCGCTCAAAAATTTTCTCCGGAGTAACGTGGTACCTGATCGTTCGTTGGCCGATGCTTGATATGGCGCAGATCTCGGCGGGTCTTATGTCGCCGGCTTGCCGATCCGCTCAAACCGGCGCAACGTCCATATCCGTCTGAATTTTTGAACGCTGCGAACGGGTTCCTCGCTGTCGTCGCATGCGCGTGTCCAGCAATCCAGCCGTTTGCATCCTGCCAATACTCTCTTGAGTAGCGGAGATTTGGACTGAGCACGCTAGAGAACGAGCGAAGGCCGGCCGCCGCCGAATTGCCGCAAACAAGACGTGCGATCCGGGAAAAATGTGCAATAATTTTTTCGTTACCGTGGTCCAATACTGGTCAGGCCGCCAACCAGACAGTGGGTGGTGCCAATGCAGCAGATTGCGGACTGGCTCGAGAAGCTGGGGCTTGGGCAATACGCGCTGCGTTTTGCCGAGAACGGGATCGATCTTGGTGTCCTTCCCGAACTGACGGATCAGGACTTCGAAAGATTGGGAGTCCTGCTCGGTCATCGACGCAAAATGCTGCGCGCGATTGCCGAACTCAATCAAGCCGAATTGGTCGCCGAGCCGACGATCCGGCGCGATGCCGAACGACGGCACCTCACCGTCATGTTCTGCGACCTGGTCGGTTCGACGGCGCTTTCGGCGCGCCTCGATCCCGAGGACATGTGGGAGGTGATCCGCGCCTATCGGGCCGCCTGCGCAAGGGTCATTGCCACTTACGACGGCATTATCGCCAGGTTCGTGGGCGATGGAATACTCGCTTATTTCGGCTATCCCGTTGCACACGAGGATGACGCGGAGCGCGCCGTGCGGGCGGGGCTCGACATCACCGCCGCAATAGGGCCGCTCGAAACGCGCGCGATACAGCGCGTTGAGGTGCGGATCGCGATCGCGACCGGACTTGTGGTGGTAGGCGACCTCATCAGCGGAGGCGCGTCAGAGCAGCAGGCGATGGTCGGCGATACACCGAACGTCGCTGCGCGGCTGCAGGGCCTGGCGGAGCCCGGGGCGGTTGTCGTTGCGGCTTCGACGCGCCAACTGCTTGGCGACCTGTTCACGTTTCGCAGTCTCGGTCACCGCGAGGTCAAGGGCATCGACGGGCCCATCGCGGTCTGGGCGGTCGAAGGCGGAGCGGCATCGGAGAGCCGCTTCGAGGCGGTGCGAACCGTGCGCTCGATCGGCTTTGTCGGCCGCAAGGCGGAGATCGAATTCGCGCTCTCGCGCCAGCAGCTGGCGTGGCAGGGCCAGGGCCAGGTGGTCCTGATTTCCGGCGAGGCCGGGATCGGCAAGTCGCGCATCGTCGCGACGCTGTTGGAGAACCCTGCGTTGGGGACCCACCGCCGGGTGCGCTATCAGTGCTCGCCCTACCATACCAACAGTGCGCTTCATCCCTTTGTCGCTCAACTCGAGCGCGCTGCCGGCATCAGGTCGCAGGACACGCCGGAGCAAAAGCTCGACAAGCTCGAGGCAATGCTGGCGCTTGGAACGCAGCAGGTGGCCAAGGCGACGCCGCTGATCGCCGCTCTGCTTTCGATCGCAACCGGCGAGCGCTATCCGCCGCTCGGCCTCAATCCGGTGCAGCAGCGGCGACAGACATTCGCAGCCCTGCTCGATCAGGTCGAGGGTCTGGCGCGGCAGCAGCCTGTGCTGGTTGTCTGCGAGGACATGCATTGGGCCGACGCCACGACGCTCGAGCTGTTCGATCTCACGGTCGACCGGATCAGGGGATTGCCGATACTCATGCTCTTGACCTTTCGGCCCGAGTTCGAGCCGCCCTGGGTGGGGCTTCCCAACGTCAGCCTGTTGCGGCTCGATCGGCTTGACCGGCGGGACACGCGCGCGCTGGTCGAGCAGGTGACCGTCGGTCGCCAGCTACCGGACGAGATGATGAGGCAGATCATCGAGAGGACGGATGGCATCCCGCTGTTCGTCGAGGAATTGACCAAGATGGTGCTGGAGTCCGGACTGCTCGTGGCAGATGCCGGGCGCTATCGGCTCGATAGTCCGTTCCCGTCGCTCGCCATTCCCGCGACGCTGCAGGACTCGCTGATGGCGCGGCTCGACCGGCTGGCGCCGGTCAAGGAGGTGGCGCAGATCGGCGCTGCCATTGGCCGCGACTTCTCGTATACGCTGCTGCGATCTGTGGCGGGTCGCGATGATCTGACATTGAGCGCCGCGCTGGCGCAGCTCGAACAGGCCGAGCTGCTGATGCGGCGCGGCACGCCGCCGGAAGCACGCTACAGCTTCAAGCACGCGCTGGTTCAGGAAGCGGCTTACGAGAGCCTGCTCAAGAGCCGGCGACTGCAGCTCCACAAGCATATCGGCGATGTGCTGCGCGACGGCTTTCCGGTCATCGCCGAAACCGAGCCGGAAGTGCTGGCCTACCACTTCACCGAAGCGGGGCTCGGCGAGGTGGCCCTCGGCTGGTGGCGCAAGGCTGGCCAGCAGGCGCTGAAACGCTCGGCCTATTCTGAGGCGGTCGCCCATCTCGGCAAGGCCGTCGCGATCGCCGATGGGTTGCCGGGCGAGCCGGGCCGCATCATGAGCCGGCTCGACCTCCAAATTGCCTATAGCCGCGCGCTGCGCGGAAGCCTTGGGCACAGCGCGCCCGAAACGGTAGCCGCATGGACGCGCGCCCGGCAGTTCGCAGCTGACATCAATGATCCGGTCGAACTGGCGCCGATCCATTCGGGCCTGTTCAATGCCTGCCTCACTCACGGCGAGATCGCGCCGATGCGGGAATTGGTGGAAGCAATCGTCAGCGCCGCCGACCGGCGACCGGAATCGCCGGTGGCTGCAGTCCTCTCCCATTGCACCCGCGGGGTGACCTGTTGGTTCGGCGGCGATTACCTGAATGCGAAAGTGCATCTTGAGCGGGCCCTCGCAATCTACGGCGCCGAGCCTGACCCCGAAACCTTCAGGGCGTCAACGCTGGACCTGCCGTTCGTCATCATGAGGTTTCTTGCCCTGGTGCTCTGGCCGATCGGGAAGATCGATCGTGCGCGCCGGCTCGCCGCGGCAGCGGTGAGTGTGCCGGGCGAAAAGCGGGCGCTGTCGCAGGCCAATGCTCTCGTTCATAAAGCCGTCTTCGACGGACTGTGCGCCGGCATGTTGCAGCAAACAGAGACCATCCTTGCCCTCGCTCTCGCCCGCGAACATACCATGCCGTTGTATGTGGCCGCCGGGACCTACCTGAACGGCCTTGCAAAGTGGCGCGCCGGCGAACAGGTGGAGGGCCTCGGCGAAATGCGCCGCGGCTGGACCCTGCTGCATGAAAATGATTGCTACCTTTGTGAGCCGTTCTGGGGGATGCATGTTGCCCTGGCGAACGCGGAAGCGGGGCAACTTCAGACCGGTCTGGAAATTGTGCGCGAACTGATCGGCTGGACGGAACAATCGGGCCAGCATTGGCTCGATGCCGAACTGCATCGTGCCCACGGAGAACTGCTGCTCCGTTGCGACCCGCCGAATGCTTCCAGGGTCGAAGATGCCTTCAACCGGGCGCTTGAAATCGCCCGCCGCCAGCAGACCAAGACTTTCGAATTGCGCAGCGCGCTTGGCCTGGCGCGCTCCTACATCAGGAATGGTCGAACGGCGCCCGTATCCGAACTGCTCGGGCCACTCCTTATTGATTTCGACGCCGCGCAGGATCTCCCCGAAATCGAAGAGGCGGAGAGGCTGCTCCGGCACAGCCGTTAGCCGGTGCAGTACATTCTTGTGAGGGGCGCGACGGCGACCTGCGCCAAACCAAGCGTCTTCACTTCTCCGTCAGGCAGGCTTCGCGAGCGGCTCGCCACGAGCTATGATCCGCAACGCAACCTTGCCGCGTGGTGCAGCCTGATCCGGGATGTGCGCTAGCCCCAGCCGCAGCGCGTCGTTGAAGTCCGAGATCGCGATATCGTATTCGCCCTTGTCGTAATAGGCCGAGCCGCGCAGATTGTAGATCGCGATATCAGGCTTGAGCCTGAGCGCCTCGCTGGCGTGGCGATGACCTTGAGGTAGTCGCGCTTCTTGTTCCAGCCGACCGCGCGCCAGAAATAGATCCCCGCGAGTTTCTCGCCGGACAACACCTTCAGCGCGATGATCTTGTTGAGGCATCGATGATCTGATCGGCCGGTGTGGTGTCGGTGGTGCAGAGCGGCCCGAGTTGTTTGCGGGACTGGGCGAGGGAGGGCGCCGACCACAGGGCGGCTGCGAGCAAGGTCAGCGTCAGGATCGCGCGGCGCATCAATTGGTCCTCATCATCAACGGGTTGCATCCCACGTCTTGGTGGCGAAATCCGGGATGGCGGTTCATGCCGGCCGGCCCGGAAGCGCACCTTTCCCCGGTGGGCAGATGGTGGTAGGACGTCCCGGTCACCTGCCGTTGCCCACCGCTCCGTCCCAAACTGCCACCCGATGAAAAACGACAAGATTCTCAGCCAGATATCGGAGTTCTGCCGCCAGGCCGACATGGCGGAGACGACGTTTGGCCGCCGGGCCGTCAATGACGGCAAGCTGGTGCATCGCCTGCGCGAGGGCAAGCGCATCACAATCGACACGCTGGACCGGATCCAGGCCTACATCGCCGCTTCCACGCCGGGCGGGCTGCCGCCGCCGCGCGGAATCGAAGTGCCGCCCGAGAAGCGCGACCCCAGGGGTAATTTCCGCTTCTTCGAGAACCGGCAGAAGTATCTGTTGTTCGTCCATACCTGCAGCGAAAAGCGGGTGATCGCCGACCGGGTGGCGCTGGAGCTGTCGAGCCTGCATCCGCGGCCGCCGGCGCTGCGGGTGTTCGATGCCGGCGTCGGCGACGGCACGGTGCTGGCGCGGGTGATGCGCTCGATGCACGGCCGCTTCCCCCATATGCCGTTCTATATCGCCGGCAAGGAGCTCAGCCTGGAGGACGTCCGGCTGACGCTCGACAAGGTCCCGGACCGGCTGTTCGAGCATCCCGCGACCGTTTTTGTGCTCACCAACATGTACTACGCCGAGGCGCCCTGGCTGACGCCGGCTTCGCCTGCGGCGGCCGCGGGCATGATCTGGCACGAGGTGGCCTTGCAGGGGGCCTCGTCGGGCGAGTTCGAGACCCAGATCGCCGCATTAGGCCCATTTCTTGAGCAGAACTGGCGGGCCAATGTCAGCCCCACATCGGGCATGCCGATCTATGAACGGCCAGTGGCGCTGGTGGTTTACCGGGAGGACCACCGGTTCCTGCTTGATTCGATCATCCCCCGGGCGGGCCGAACCGAGGCCAATTTCGACCTCGTCATTGCATCCCAGCCATACCGGGCCAAATCCTCTGTGAATTTCCGCGCCAAGCGGATCATCGCGCCGCTGGCGCGGGCGCTGCGGGCCGGTGGCCGGTTGATCGGAATTCACTCCCACGGGCAGGATCCGGGGCTGGAAATCATCCAGGCGGTGTGGCCCGGAGAAAATCCTTTCGCGGTGAGCCGTCATGAGCTATTGCGCACCGTGAAATACGAGCTGGGGTCAGCCGGGCGCGACCTCAATTTTAATGCCTACGCCGATAACCGTTCCATCTTCCGTTATGATATGGAAGCGCTGCCCAACGAGGTCACCGGCTCGATCGGAACCTCGACGGCCTTTGCAGCGTGGAACGCGGCAGTGTATGTCGCCCAGATCGAAGATGAACGGTTGACGGAAATGACCGAAAACGGCCGAACCCTCGATGCCACCAGAGAAGTTCTGCGCAAGCATAATGGGCTTTGGTTTTACGACGAATCCTACGTCATTTCGCGCCGTCGCGACTGACATTCCGGGATAAATGACAAAGAGAGCCCGCCGACATCAGGCGGAAACAAGGGGTTGTTGATGCGCGCGTCTTATCTGTTCACCAGCGAGTCGGTTTCCGAAGGCCATCCGGACAAGGTTTCGGATCAAATCTCCGATGCGATCCTTGATGCCTTCCTCGAGAAGGACGTCAAGCTCGGTATTGCCGACGACAGTGCGGTCAACACCCGTCTCGGCTGCGAGACGCTGTGCACGACCAACAAGATCGTGATTGCGGGCGAGGGCCGTGGCCAGTTGTTCCGCGACATCCACGGCGTCTCGGTGGTCGATCGCGAACTGATCTCCGAGATCGCCCGCGGCGTGGTCAAGGACATCGGCTACGACCAGAACGGCTTCTCCTATCACGGCGCCGACATTGAGGTGCTGCTGCATGGCCAGTCGCCCGACATCGCGATGGGCGTCGATGCCAAGAAAAAGAAGAGCGGCGAAGAAGAAGGCGCCGGCGACCAGGGCATGATGTTCGGCTATGCCTGCAACGAGAGCGAAATCTACGAAAAGGGCAGCTTCATGCCCGCGCCGATTTTCTTCGCGCACCGCATCCTGAAAGTGCTGTCCGACAAGCGCCGCAGCGGTCAGCTGTTCGACCTGCAGCCCGACGCCAAGAGCCAGGTCACGGTGAAATATGTCGAAGGCAAAGCGGTCGGCTGCACCAAGGTCGTGGTCTCGACCCAGCACAACGAGAAGAGCCGCAACGGCAAGAAGTATTCGCCCGGCCTGATCAAGGACATGATCGCGCATGAAGTCGAGTCGGCGCTGCCGAAGGGCTGGATGCCGCAGAAGTCATCCGACTTCCTGGTCAATCCGACCGGCAACTTCGTGGTCGGCGGTCCCGACGGCGATTGCGGCCTGACCGGCCGCAAGATCATCGTCGACACCTATGGCGGCTACGCGCCGCATGGCGGCGGCGCCTTCTCCGGCAAGGATCCGACCAAGGTCGATCGCTCCGCTGCCTATGCCGCGCGCTACCTCGCCAAGAACGTTGTCGCGGCCGGCTTTGCCGATCGCTGCACCATCCAGGTCGCCTATGCGATCGGCGTCGCCGATCCGATGTCGCTGCTGGTGGAAACCCACGGCACCGGCAAGGTCGATGAAAAGAAGCTCGAGAAGGTGCTGCCGCAACTGTTCCGGCTGACCCCGACCAACATCCGCCGCACGCTGAAGCTGAACCGGCCGATCTATCGCCGCACGGCGTCCTATGGCCATTTCGGCCGCGCGCCGGAAAAGGACGGCGGCTTCTCCTGG
This sequence comes from Bradyrhizobium sp. AUGA SZCCT0169, assembly GCF_018130085.1. Classification (NCBI taxonomy): domain Bacteria; kingdom Pseudomonadati; phylum Pseudomonadota; class Alphaproteobacteria; order Hyphomicrobiales; family Nitrobacteraceae; genus Bradyrhizobium; species Bradyrhizobium sp. AUGA SZCCT0169. The sequence continues at coordinate 11,185 of NZ_JAFCMC010000018.1, forward strand.
GAAAAAACCGATCTGGTCGCCGCGCTGAAGGGCGCGTTCTGATTTTCTCCGCACTCGTCCTGCTTGTTCCGGAAAGCCTTTCGCGCTTTCCGGAATAAGCTTTTTCAAGGGATCAACACATGACCGCCGCCGCCAAGAAGCCTGCCTTTACCGACTATATCGTCAAGGACATCTCTCTCGCCGACTTCGGCCGCAAGGAACTCTCGCTGGCCGAGACCGAAATGCCCGGCCTGATGGCGACGCGCGAGGAATACGGCCCGCAGCAACCTTTGAAGGGCGCGCGCATCGCGGGCTCCCTGCACATGACGATCCAGACCGGCGTGCTGATCGAGACGCTGGCCGCACTCGGCGCCGACATCCGCTGGGTCTCCTGCAACATCTATTCGACGCAGGACCACGCCGCGGCGGCGATCGCAGCCGCCGGCATTCCGGTGTTTGCCGTCAAGGGCGAGAGCCTCACCGAATACTGGGATTACACCGCAAGGCTGTTCGACTGGCACGGTGGCGGTCACCCGAACATGATCCTTGACGACGGCGGCGACGCCACCATGTACGTCCATCTCGGTCTGCGCGCCGAGAACGGCGACACCAAGTTTCTGGACACGCCGGGTTCGGAAGAGGAGGAAGTCTTCTTCGCGCTGCTGAAGAAGCAGCTCAAGGAAAAGCCGAAGGGCTATTTCGCCGAGATCGCCAAGAGCATCAAGGGCGTTTCCGAAGAGACCACCACGGGCGTGCATCGTCTCTATGACATGCAGAAGGCCGGCACGCTGTTGTGGCCGGCGATCAACGTCAACGACAGCGTGACCAAATCGAAGTTCGACAACCTCTATGGCTGCCGTGAATCGCTGGTCGACGGCATCCGCCGCGGCACCGACGTGATGATGTCGGGCAAGGTGGCGATGGTCGCCGGCTTCGGCGACGTCGGCAAGGGTTCGGCGGCGTCGCTGCGCCAGGCCGGCTGCCGCGTCATGGTGTCGGAAGTCGATCCGATCTGCGCGCTGCAGGCGGCGATGGAAGGCTACGAGGTCGTGACCATGGAAGACGCGGCGCCCCGCGCCGACATCTTCGTTACCGCCACCGGCAACAAGGACATCATCACCATCGAGCACATGCGCGCGATGAAGGACCGCGCTATCGTCTGCAACATCGGCCACTTTGACAACGAGATCCAGATCGCGGGTCTGAAGAACCTGAAGTGGGACAACATCAAGCCGCAGGTCGACGAGATCACCTTCCCCGACAACCACCGCATCATCCTGCTGTCGGAAGGCCGCCTCGTAAACCTCGGCAACGCCATGGGCCATCCGAGCTTCGTGATGTCGGCCTCGTTCACCAACCAGACGCTGGCGCAGATCGAGCTGTTCGCCAACAACAAGGACGGCAAGTACAAGAAGGAAGTCTACGTGCTGCCGAAGTCGCTGGACGAGAAGGTGGCGCGGCTTCATCTCGCCAAGATCGGCGTCAAGCTGACCGAACTGCGCCCCGACCAGGCCGAATACATCGGCGTCAAGCCGGAAGGCCCGTTCAAGGCGGACCACTACCGGTATTGATCGATCCGCATACGCGACAAAAAAGCCCCGGAGCGATCCGGGGCTTTTTTTATGGCAAAACCCTGATACGATCTGAGGTAGAAGCATAACAAGCCCGCACTATGGAAGCGGGCGGCACACTTTCCAGACTTTATTTTCGGATGCCGAAAACATTGCGGAGGGAAAGCCATGTCGAACGAAGCAGCCAACGTCGCGATTTTGAAGGACGCCTATCGCCAGTGGCATGAGAGCAAAGGCGGCAGCGTCGAGCAGATATTGAGCATCTGCGATCCAGATATCAGCTGGGATTCGGTTCCTCGCGGTCAGGTCCCGGTGCTGGCTTTTGCAAAACAATACGAGAGCCGCGAAGCCTTGCGGGCCTATTTCGGCGGGCTTTTGAACGATTGGGAGATGGTCAGCTACACGATCGACGAGTACATCGCGCAGGGCGATGCCGTGGTCGCGCGCGGCTCGTGCGCCTGGACCAACAAGAAAACCGGGAAGGTTGCGGACACGCCGAAAGTCGATTTTTGGCGCTTTCGCGATGGCAAGGCGGTCGAATTCTACGAATATTTCGATACAGCCGCCGTCGCCGCCGCGGCCACCTGAGCCGGTTGCAATTTAACGCGACCCTGCCCATACCATTGGGCAGGGAGAGCGCGATGACGGATACATCAGGGCATTTCGACGTCCTCATCGTCGGCGCCGGGTTGTCCGGCATCAGCGCCGGCTTTCATCTGCAGCAGAAATGCCCCAGCAAGAGCTACGCCATTCTCGAGGGCCGCGACTGCATCGGCGGCACCTGGGATTTGTTTCGCTATCCCGGCATCCGCTCCGACAGCGACATGTTTACACTCGGCTATTCGTTCAAGCCGTGGACCGAACCGAAGGCGATCGCCGACGGGCCGAATATTCTCCACTATGTGCGGCAGACGGCGATCGAGAACGGCATCGACAGGAAGATTCGATTCAACCACAGCGTCAAGCGCGCGTCGTGGTCGTCGCAGGATGCGCGCTGGACCGTGGAGGCCGAACGCAGGGCAGGCGAGGGTGGCACCCAGATCGCGCGCTTCACATGCAATTTCCTGTTCATGTGCTCGGGCTATTACAAATACGAGGAAGGCTACACGCCAGAGTTTGCAGGCTCGGCGGATTTTGCCGGCCGCATCGTGCATCCGCAGAAATGGCCAGAAGACATCGACTATGCCGGCAAGCGCGTGGTTGTGATCGGCTCGGGCGCCACGGCGGTGACGCTGGTGCCGGAGATGGCCAAGACTGCTTCCCATGTCACGCTGCTGCAGCGCTCGCCGACTTATGTGGTGGCGCGGCCGGCGGAAGACGCGCTTGCCAACAAGCTGCGGCGCAACCTGTCCGCAAAACTCGCCTATCACATGATCCGCTGGCGCAACGTGCTGTTCGGCATGTATTTTTTCCAGCTGTGCCGGCGCAAGCCCGACCGCGCCAAAGCGCTGATCCTCGGCGGCGTCAAAATGGCGCTCGGGTCGGACTATGACATCGGCACGCATTTCACGCCGCGCTACAATCCCTGGGAGCAGCGGCTGTGCCTGGTGCCGGACGGCGACCTGTTCAAAGCCATCAGGGACAAGCGCGCCTCCGTCGTCACCAACCATATCGACACCTTCACTAAAAGCGGCATCAAGCTGAAGGACGGCAGCGAACTCGAGGCCGACATCATCGTCACCGCGACCGGGCTCAACCTGCAGGTGCTCGGCGGCCTCGAAGTCAGCGTCGACGGTAGGCAGGTCGATTTCGCACGGACGCTGAACTACAAGGGCATGATGTATTCGGACGTGCCGAACATGGCGTCAGCGTTCGGCTACACCAACGCATCGTGGACGCTAAAATGCGACCTCACCTGCGAATATGTCTGCCGCCTGATCAACTACATGGACCGGCACGGCTACAAGCAATGTGTGCCGCATAACCTCGATCCCTCGATATCGGAACTGCCATCGCTGGATTTCTCCTCCGGCTACGTGCAGCGCGCCATCGCGCAGATGCCCAAGCAGGGCTCGAAGCGGCCGTGGCGGCTCTATCAGAACTACGCCCTCGACATCGTCACGCTGCGCTATGGTAAGATCGACGACGGGGTGATGCAGTATTCGTGACGGGATAGAAGCTGGGCTGTCCGCGGCCCTGCCTGCGGGACGCGAGGCGCTGCACCGCATCCAGGACACGAGAGAGAGGTCCGCTAAAACGGCTCAAATGGCAAAATCCCCGGAACCGGTCCGAGGCTTTTTTTGGTAGTGGGTCAGTTTGAAAAGTGACCCCGAAATAACGTCCTTGGTTTGTTACCCTAATTTTCTTTGCCGTTTCCGGCGCGGGTGGTGCTGGCCCTGGCTTATCGGGAGGACCTGATTTTCTGCCGTGGACGAACGTTCCGACAGCCGTTCCCAAAACGGCTGTACCCAACAGGCTTGCGCCAGCGGCTACGTAACCGAGGGCGACAGAAGAGTGCCCGCACTTACAAGAATCACGAGGGCCGAAAAAACCAGGATCACAAAACGTCGGTCATTGGATTATTATTTAATGCTATGTCGCGGCGATTCTCTCGGCGCTCTTGAGCAACCTCTGCCGTTCTTATTACGGTCGGTTGAGCCGCCGCACGTATCTTCATAAGCCTGCAGATGCTTTGGGTGCGGAAGCGGACCACGAAAAACTTCGGAGGTCATCATTCGCGTAACGCGTTCGATAACGCGCTACTCGTCGTTTTGAAATATGGAGATGAGAAGGAAATATGTGGCTATCTGAATGTGATAGAGCGCCCTAAGCCCCTTCCACCGCTTCGCAGCCGCCATCCGAGCAATCTCCGCCCGCCGCTCCGGCGTTATAGTATCAGCCCGCGCCTTGCCGCCCTTCACCCAACGCCACCGCGGCCGGGTCCTTGCCCTGCTCCTCTGGCGTAGAATCGCGGTCAGGTTCTCCCCGTTCCCGCTCATCGATCGTAAATAACCTTGATGTTGTCATCAAAGGTAAGAACGCTAAGGGTCGCCCACCCGGCAAATATACCGATGCCGATAAGAGCTATTTTGAGCCAGCGCGCCATCCCGCGAATATGCCCCGCGCCCGGCTGGTTTTCCAGTACGGAACCCCGCCACAATCAAACTGACCCACTACCTTTTTTGCATCAGGCTTAGGGAGGCAGCCTATTCCGGATTGCCGATCGCAACCTTGAGCGTACCGACGCCGTCGACACCGCATTCGAGCTTGTCGCCTGGCTTGAGCTGGGAGACGCCGGCCGGCGTTCCCGTCATGATGATGTCGCCGGCGGCGAGCGCGACCTGCTGCGAGAGCTGCCAGATGATTTCAGGCACGTTCCAGATCAGCTCGGTCAAATCGCCCTTTTGCGTTTCGGTGCCGTTGACCGTGAGCCAGATCTTGCCTTTTGAGGGATGGCCGATCTTGGAGGCCGGCTGCAGCGCCGAGCAGGGCGCGGAATAGTCGAACGACTTGCCGACTTCCCACGGGCGCTCCTTCTTGCGCGAGGCGATCTGCAGGTCGCGGCGGGTCAGGTCGATGCCGACGGCATAGCCGTAGACATGGTCGAGCGCCTTCTCAGTGGGAATATGGAGGCCGCCGCCCTTCATCGCGACGACCAGTTCGACCTCGTGATGCAGGTCCTTGGTCAGCGGCGGGTAGGGGATGGTGGCGCCATCAGCCACCAGCATGTCGGCGTGCTTGGCGAAGAAGAACGGCGGCGCGCGCTCGTCATTGCCCATTTCGCGGATGTGCTCGAGATAGTTGCGCCCGACGCACCAGATGCGGCGCACGGGATAGGATTTCGATTCACCGACGACGGGAAGCGAAGGCTGCGGGGGAGCGGGAATGACGTAGGATGCGGCGTTCATGAAATGGGTCTCTGGACGGGTTTTGGGGTGGAACGGCGGCGATAGCTTTACGCGGTTGCGCTGATCGGCGCCAGACTGGGATGGCTGCGTTGCTGCAGGCGGAAGAACGAGGCGTAGCGCCCGCCGCGCCGCAACAGGTCGTCGTGCTGGCCACGCTCGACGATCTCGCCGCCTTCGACCACCAGGATGGCGTCGGCGTGCATGATGGTGTGCAGGCGGTGGGCGATCACGATCGTGGTCCGGTTCCGGCACAGATGCTCGATCGCTTCCTGCACTGCTTTCTCGGATTCCGAATCTAGCGCCGCCGTGGCCTCGTCCAGCAGGATGGTCGGCGCGTTCTTGATCAGCGCGCGGGCCACCGCGATGCGCTGGCGCTGGCCGCCGGACAGTTGCGTGCCGTGCTCGCCGACCGGGGTGTCGTAGCCGAGCGGAAAACTCATGATGAAGTCGTGGGCACAGGCGGCCTTGGCGGCGGTCTCGATTTCGTCCCTAGTGGCGCCGACCTTGCCGAAGGCGATGTTGGCGCCGATGGTGTCGCGGAACAGATAGACGTCCTGGCCGACGTAGCCGGTCTGCTGGCGCAGCGAATGCCGCGACACGCCCGAGATCGCCTGGCCATCGATCAGGATGGCGCCGTCGCCCACCTCGTAGAGCCGCAGCAGCAGCGCCAGCACGGTGGATTTGCCGCCGCCGGACGGGCCGACCAGGGCGGTGGTCTTGCCGGGCTCGGCGATGAAGCTCATGCGGCGCAGCACCGGCTCGCTTGGCCGGTAGGCGAAGGTCACGTCGCGAAACTCGACCCGCGCGTCGATAAGTTTCAGGGCCGGCTTGTCGTCGTCGGCGGGCTCGGAAGGCGGGCTATCGACGATTTCCAGCAGCTTGCGCGCGCCGATCAGATTGCTGTTCAACTCGATATTGAGCCGCGCCAGCCGCTTGGCCGGCTCATAGGCCAGCAGGAACGCGGTCAGGAACGAAAAGAACTGGCCCGGCGAAGCGCCCATCGCGACCACGCGATAGCCGCCATACATCAGCCCCGCGGCGATCGCGAAACCGCCCAGCGTTTCCATCAGGGGGCTCGAGCGGCTGGACACCCGTGCCATCTTGTTGGCGTTGCGTTCGACGGCGGTAATGCTGGCGTCGATCCGCTCGCGCATCGCCTGTTCGAGCGTGAACGCTTTCACGGTGCGGATGCCCTGCAGCGATTCCTGCATGGTTTCCATGATGTCGGCGGTGCCGGAGAACTGGTTATGCGCCAGGCCCTTGATGCGCTTGACGAGCTTGCGCAGCACCAGCATCGCCGGGGGGGCCACGCCGAAACCCAGCAGCGCCATGTACGGATCCGTCATCAGCATGACGACGACGAGCGCGATCAGCGACAGCAGATCGCGTCCGATGGCGTTGATCAGGAGATTGAGGACCTGTGTCACCGACGTGGCGCCGGCGGTCAGCCGCGCCAGAAATTCCGAGGAATGCCGCTCGGAAAAGAAGGCGATGTTTTCGCTCATCAGCTTGGCGAACAGCTGGCGCTGGTTGTTGGCCAGGATCGCGTTGCCGATCTGCGACAGGATCACGGTGTGTCCGTAGGTCGCCGCACCCTTGAGCGTGAAGATGACGATGGTGACCAGCGACAGGATCGCAATGCCGCGCACATCCTTGTCGACATAGGCCTTGTTGATGACTTCGCCGAGCAGATAGGCGGAACCGGCCGTCGTCGCTGCCGCAACCCCCATCAGCGCGAACGCCAGCAGGTAGCGCCGCCAATAGGCGAGGCCCTGTTCGGCCACCAGGCGGCGAATCAGGATCGCTGCGCCATAGGGGTCGTCAGTGATTTTTCTCGGTGTTTCCTTGGGAAGCTCGGTCATCCGCGTTCCATTGACGGCGCTGGGCATGAATTTACCCGCGTGTCAGGGCTGCTACGGTGACTGCTTGCCCGCTAAATGGCGGTTTTTCAAGCCAAATAACAGCTTGATTTTACGCCGATTCCGCTTGCCGGCCGAGGCCGCCGCGCTCCTGGAACAGCCGCTCTTCCCAGGCCAGCGCGTGGGTGGCGATGGTCTCGAGATCATCAAATTGCGGGGTCCAGTCCAGCGTGGCGCGGATGCGGCTGGTGTCGGCGACCATGGTCATGATATCGCCGGGCCGGCGCGGCGCGTATTGGACCGCGAAATTGCGCATCGCGACGCGGCGAACCGCCTCAATGGTCTCCAGCACCGAATAGCCGCGGCCATAACCGCAGTTCAGCGTCACCGAATTGCCGCCACTGCGCAGATACGACAATGCGGCGCGATGCGCCTGCGCGAGGTCGCTGACGTGGATGAAATCGCGGATGCAGCTGCCGTCCGGCGTCGGATAATCGGTCCCGAACACGTCGATCTTGGCGCGCTGTCCGGTGGCGGCTTCGACGGCGATCTTCAGCAGATGCGTCGCGCCGACGGTGGCAAGGCCGACACGTCCCTTCGGATCGGCGCCCGCGACGTTGAAGTAACGCAGCGCGACATATTTCAGATCATGCGCCGCGGCGACGTCGTGCAGCATCAGTTCGGTCATCAGCTTGGAAGAACCGTAGGGCGACAGCGGCCGCGTCGGCGCATGCTCGGGCACCGGCACCTGGTCCGGGTTGCCATAGACGGCGGCGGTCGATGAAAAGATGAAGCGGTTGACGCCGCCCTTGACGGCTGCGTTCAGCAGGCTGCGCGTCGTCATGGTGTTGTTGCGGTAGTAAGCCAGCGGATCGCGCATCGAATCCGGCACCACCACCGAGCCGGCGAAATGGATGATGCTCTCGACGCCGTGCTGGGAGAGCACGCCCTCGACGAGGTTTTCGTCGCCGGCGTCGCCGATGAACAGCGGCACACCCTCGGGCAGGAAGGCGGAGAATCCGGTGGAGAGATTGTCGATCACGACGACGCTTTCGCCGGCGTCCGCCAGCGCGTGAACCATATGACTTCCGATATAGCCGGCGCCACCGGTGACAAGCACGGTCATGGGCTTACCCTCTCTCCCAGTTGTTGCCGCCGATGCTAGCCGGGGCGCGGTGAAGAGTGGGTTTCGGCATGAGCGAACTGGTCACTATGCTTAATGTTGCGTATAGGAACCCATGTAAACGGAGCCGGACGTGCCGATCGAGAACAATTCAGCCGATGATCTGCAGCTGATCGTGCCGAATCTGCACAGGCGTTATTCCGGCGTCACGGCGACCAACCGGATGGTGGCGCCGAAACTGGCAAAAATGTTTCGCGCGGCATGGCTCGGTTCCCACGCCCCTGACGGCATTGCGCGGATGGGTTTCGCCGATTTGCCAAAACTCTGGCGCCGCCCCGCGCCGCTGATCTGGCACGCGCGGCGCAACGACGAAATGATTGCGGGCGTGTTGTTGCGCGCGCTCGGCTGGCCGCTGAAGCTCGTGTTCACGTCAGCGGCGCAGCGGCATCATAAATCGCTGACGCGCTGGCTGATCCGCCGCATGGACGCGATCATCGCCACCAGCGCGCTCTCGGCTTCCTTCCTCAAGCGTGAATCGACGGTCGTGATGCATGGCGTCGATACTGACCGTTACGCGCCGCCGGCCGATCGTGCGGCGGCGTTTGCGCAAAGCGGATTGCCGGGCCGCTATGCGATCGGCTGCTTCGGCCGGGTCCGCGCGCAAAAGGGCAGCGACGTCTTTGTCGAGGCGATGTGCCGGCTGCTGCCGCGCTTTCCGGATTTCACAGCCGTGATCGTCGGTGCTGTTGTGCCCGAGCAGCAAGGCTTTGCGAACGGGCTGAAAAAGCAGATCGAGGCCGCCGGTTTGCAGTCACGAATCATCATCACCGGCGAGATCGAGATCGATGAAGTGCAGCGCTGGTATCAGCGGCTGACGATCTACGCCTTCACCTCTCGCAACGAAGGTTTTGGGCTGACGCTGATCGAGGCGATGTCGTCCGGCGCGGCATTGGTGGCGTCGCGGGCAGGGGCGGCCGAATTCGTGGTCGAGGACGGCGTCACCGGCGTACTGACGCCGCCCGGCGACGCTGATGCCTTGGTGGCGGCGCTGGAGCCGCTGATGCAGGATCCTGCCTCGGCGGCGGCGATGGGGATGCGGGCGCGAGCGCGCGTACTGGAGAAGTTCAGCCTCGACGCTGAAGCGAATGCGATCGCGGCCGTCTATCGAACCGTGGTCTGAGCCATTACGTCCGCAACGAACGCATCAAGGTCGCCACCGGCGAACAGGAAGCCCGGCAAGCCACAGGCTTGCCCGGCCTCGATATCGGTCGGGCGGTCGCCGATGACGAAGCTGCCGGCGTGGCGCACCGGCCAGTGCTGCATCAGATCGTGGATCATGCCGGGGCTTGGCTTGCGCCAATGATGATTTTCGAGATAGCCGGCGACGGTGCCCTCCGGATGGTGCGGGCAGTACCTGATGTCGTCGATGACGGCGCCTTGCGCGGCCAGCTCGGCGCGCATCCAGTCGTGCAGCGTGTTGAGTTCGGCCTCGGTGAAGTAACCGCGCGCGATACCGGCCTGGTTGGTGAAGAAGAACACGAAATAGCCGGCATCGTTGAGGCGCCGGATCGCTTTTGCCGCGTTCGGCATCCAGCGCACGCGCTCCCGCGTGCCGACATAGCCATCGTCGTGGTTGACGACCCCGTCGCGGTCGAGGAAGGCGGCGGGCTTCGGAATCGCGCGGGCGAGGTCGGTGCCGCTCATTTCTTCGAGGCCTCGCGCATCATGGTCTGCTCGATCTCGTCGCAGATGCCGTGGCCGATGGCGAGATGGATCTGCTGCACCACCGGCGTGTCGTCGGTCGGCGCCACCAGCAGATGATCGCAATCCGCGCCCATGGCCGCGCCCTTGCCCCCGGTGAAGCCGATCGTGACAAGCCCGCGCTCGCGCGCCTTGCGCAACGCCGCCAGGATGTTCGGCGAGCGGCCCGACGTGGTGAGCGCGAGCAGCACGTCGCCGCGCACGCCGAGGCCTTCGACCTGGCGGGCGAAAATCTGCTCATAGCCGTAATCATTGCCGATTGCGGTCAGCGCCGACGTGTCGGTCGTGAGCGCAATCGCCGCGTAGCCGGGCCGCTCCTGCTTGTAGCGGCCGACGATTTCGGCGGCGATGTGCTGGGCGTCGCCGGCGCTGCCGCCATTGCCGATGATCAGGAGCTTGTTGCCGGTCCGCAGGGCCGCAATGATCGCGCCCGCTATCGCGTGTGCGACGGCCAGCAGCGCCGCATCGCTATTGGCACGCTCCAGCGCGACGAGCGACTGTTTCAGATGGGCCGCGATCAGGTCTTTCGAATTCTGGTCCAAAATGCACCGTCAGGGTTGCAACGCGCGAGTTCTACCTTGGCAAGTCTTTTGGAACGTCTTGGTACTGATCGCGCGGCTCACGCGCAAGCTCACGAAGGTCGATGTGCACGCGCGCGGGCTTCGCCAAGCACGCGCTGCACGATGTCGACCACGTCGGATGCCGGGATGTCCCGCATGCAGCGATGGTCGTTCATGGTGCAGACCGTGCGCTGGCAGGGCTGGCAGGTGAGTTGCGATTTGGTTTGCAGAACCGTCGCCGCCAGGCCGTTCAACGGCGCCCAGAGATAGGGGCTGGTCGGCCCGAAAATGCCCATGGTCGGCGTGCCGATCGCGGCGGCGATGTGCATCAGGCCCGAATCATTTGAGATGGCGACGCTGGCCGCGGCCATTGCCAGGATTCCGTTGCGCAGGTCTGATCCGGTGAGGTCGCGGATTCTCGGTCCCCCGGCGGCCACGATCTCCTGCGCCAGCGCCTTTTCGCCGGGACCGCCGACCACCCAGACCTCAAAGCCGCGTTCGGCCAGCAGCCGGGCCGCTTCCGGGAAATAGGTCCAGCGCTTGGACGCTCCGACGGAACCCGGCCCCAGCGCCACCGCAGGCCCCGTACCGAGCCCATTGGCCTGCCGCCAACGGCTGGCATCCTCCGGCGGCACGGCCAGTTGCGGCACCGGCCATTCCAGCGGCAATGGCGCGCCGTCGGGCAGCGCCAGCGCGGCATTCTTGTCGATAAAGCGGGGCAGGGCCTTCTCGCCCCAGCGCATCCGGTTGATCAGCCCGAACCGGGCTTCGCCGAAGAAGCCTACCCGTTCCGGGATACCGGCCAGCGTCGGCGCAATCGCCGCCTTCCAGGTCCGGGGCAGGACCAGGGCCGTCGCATAGCCCCGGGACCGCAATTCCCTGGCCAGACCTTGCTGCTTGGCAACCGCCAGCCGGCTGCGCGGCAGATCCCAGACAATCCCGGCGCGGACCCCCGGCATATAATCGACCAGGGGGGCGCAAAGGGAGGTCACCAGCAGGTCAACCGGGCGGTTCGGCCAGCGTGCCTTTAGGACGCGCACCACGGTATGGCCGCGGACGAAATCGCCGATCCACATATAGGGGATGATCAGGATCGGCCTGGTGTCGGCCGCATCCTCCATCGCGATCCCATTTGGTGAATCTATATTCATGTCTTACACGTCTGGCGCCCGGCCTTTTCCGGCTCCGGAGGTAACCGCTCCGCACCGACAGGTAAAGCCGCAGCCGGTCTCACCAAGGTCCACAAGCCAAGTTGCCTGCCGGGCGCGTCTGGGGCAAAGCTGGCGCCGCACAATCACGGCAGGGGACGGCATGTTGCTGGTGACCGGTGGCGCCGGTTTTATCGGATCGAACGTCGTGGCCGCGTTGAACGACGCGGGCCGCACCGATGTGGCCGTGTGCGACCTCCTCGGCCATGACGGCAAATGGCGCAATCTGGCCAAGCGCCAGCTCGCCGACTTCGTGCCGCCGGCGGAACTGACGGACTGGCTGAAGGGCCGGCGGCTCGACGCCGTGATCCATCTCGGGGCCATCTCGGAGACGACGGCGACCGACGGCGATCTGGTTATCGAAACCAATTTCCGGCTGTCGATGCGGCTGCTCGACTGGTGCACCGTGAATGCGACGCCGCTGATTTATGCGTCTTCCGCGGCCACCTATGGCGATGGTGAGCGAGGCTTTCGCGACGACCAGTCTGTGGAAAACCTGAAAAAACTTCGGCCGATGAATCTGTACGGCTGGAGCAAGCATTTGTTCGACATGGCGGTGGCCGAACGCGCCGCGCGCGGCGAGAAGTTGCCGCCGCAATGGGCCGGGCTGAAGTTCTTCAACGTGTTCGGGCCCAACGAGTATCACAAGGGCACGATGATGAGCGTGCTGGCGCGGCGCTTTGACGACGTCAAGGCGGGACGTCCCGTGCAATTGTTCAAGTCGCACCGCGAAGGGATTGCGGACGGCGATCAGCGCCGCGATTTCATCTATGTCGACGACGTCGTTCGCGTGATGATGTGGCTGCTGGCGACGCCCGGTGTCAGCGGTCTGTTCAACGTCGGAACCGGCACCGCGCGCAGTTTCCGCGATCTGATGCTGTCAGCCTATGCCGCGCTCGGCGCCAAGCCCAACATCCAGTATGTCGACATGCCCGAGCAGATTCGCGGCAGCTATCAATATTTCACCCAGAGCGAAGTCGATCGGTTGCAGCACGCCGGCTATAACGGCGGCTTCACGGCGCTTGAAGACGCGGTCGATGCCTACGTGAAGGGCTTCCTCGACCGCGCCGATCGCTTCCGCTGACGGGCTACAGGTAAGACCATATGCTTGATTTTGATGCCCTGTCGCATGCGATAACCCGGCGGACCGTCCTCTGCATCGGCGATCTCATGCTCGATGAATTCGTCTATGGGGAGGTCTCCCGGATTTCGCCGGAAGCTCCTGCGCCTGTCATCGCGGTCCAACGCAGCGAAACCAATGTCGGCGGCGCCGGCAACGCCACGCGCAATATCGCCTCGCTCGGCGCGCGCTGCATTTTTGTAGCTTTGGTCGGTGAAGACGAAGCGGGCGCGAAACTAAGGGCCGAGCTTTCTCGGGAAGAGCGGATCGAGGCCGTGCTGGTTTCCGATCCCGGCCGCGCTACCACGCGCAAGGTGCGCTTCGTCTCCGAGCATTTTTCCACCCATATGCTGCGCGCCGATTGGGAACTTGCGCTGCCTGCGGCGCCCGACATCGAACAGAAATTGATTGACGCCATTCTGCCGCAGCTCGCCCGCGTCGATATCGTGCTGCTGTCCGACTACGCCAAGGGCGTGCTGACGCCGCGCGTGATCCGCAACGTCATCGACGCCGCGAAGAAACTCGGCAAGCGCGTGATCGTCGATCCCAAGAGCGCCAATCTGGCGATCTATCGCGGGGCTACGCTGCTGACGCCCAACCGCAAGGAATTCGCGGCCGCGACCCGCAGCCGCGCCGACACCGAACAGGGCATCGCCGATGCCGCCCAGGACGCGATGCATCTGGCCGATTGCGAAGCCATGCTGGTGAAGCAAAGCGAACGTGGCATGACGCTGGTCGTGCGCGGCGGCGGGGTGATCCATGTGCCGGCGCTTCCGGTGAAGGTGCGCGACGTCTCGGGCGCGGGTGACACCGTTGCGGCAGCGCTCGCGCTGGCACTCGCCGCCAACGCCGATTGGGAGACGGCGCTGCGGATGGCGAACGCCGCGGCCGCTGTTGCGGTTGGCAAGAAGGGCACCGCCGTCGTTACGCCGGCCGAACTGCGGCGAAAAATCCTGCCGCATGCGTCGCTGGCGGCCGAAGAAAAAATCGTGGCAGCCGGCGGCGACCTCGATGTTCACCTGGCGGAGTGGCGCAAACAGGGCCTGCGCGTCGGTTTCACCAATGGCTGTTTCGACATCCTGCATCCCGGCCATGTGAAGGTGCTGACCGCGGCGCGCGGCGCGTGCGACCGCCTGATCGTCGGACTGAACAGCGACGCTTCGGTCAGGCGGCTGAAGGGCGAGGGACGTCCGGTGCAGGACGAACGCGCGCGTGCCGAAGTGCTGGCGGCGCTGGAGGCGGTCGACCTCGTCGCGATCTTCGAAGAGGACACTCCGATCGACCTGATCACGCGCGTGAAGCCGAGCGTGCTGGTCAAGGGCGGCGACTATACCCGCGAGCAGGTCGTTGGCTATGAGGTGGTCGAGGCTTGCGGCGGCGAGGTGCTGCTGATCGATATTTTGGCCGGGCACTCTACGACCTCGCTGGTCGAACGCGCCCGCGGAGGCGTTGCGTGAACTCCACCGCGGACAGTTCACCGGCAACTCACGCGCTCTCGGCCTGGCGCGATCCCGCCCGCTGGGCGAAGGCCGCCGATATTTTCGCGGTGCTGATCGCGTTCTCGCTGCCTTGGTCAACCTCGCTGGTCGGCATTTTTGCTGTGATCTGGCTATTGGCGGTCGCGCCGACACTCGATTTGCGACTTTTCCTGCAATCGTTGAGGCGGCCGGTCTGCGCGTTGCCGATCGCGATGTTTGTGCTGGCGCTGGTCGGGACGCTCTGGTCTGACGCGCCATGGGACGTGCGCAGGTACGCCCTCAGTCCCGCAACGAAGCTCCTCGTACTGCCGCTGCTGTTCTATCACTTCGAACGCTCGGCGCGCGGCATGTGGGTGTTGGTGGCCTTTTTGGTCTCCTGCGCGCTGCTGATGGTGATGTCCTGGCTGGTCCTGATGTATCCAAGCCTGACGCTCAAACCGGAAGGTGCCGACCGCGGTATTTTCGTCAAGAACTACATCGACCAGAGCCAGGAATTTGCACTGTGCGCGGTCATACTCGCTTATCCCGTCATCACACTGTTGCAGGACAGGAAGTTCTGGCAGGCATTGCTGCTGACCGCGCTGGCGGCGAGCTTTATCGCCAACATGACGTTCGTCATCGTGTCGCGCACCGCGCTCGTCACCATGCCGGTCATGCTCGCGGTATTCGCGCTGATGCACCTGAAATGGCGAACTAACGTCATCCTGCTGCTCACCACGATTGTGCTGGGCGGGCTGGCGTGGACCGGGTCGCCCCAGTTGCAGGCGACGACGGACAGGTTCGCGCGAGATTACCGGTTGTACAAGGAACTCAACCAGCCGACGTCGCTTGGCTTGCGGCTGGTATTCTGGGAGAAGTCACTGCGGTTTTTTGCCGAGGCGCCGATCATTGGACACGGGACCGGATCGACGCGGAGACTGTTCGAGGCCGCCGCCACCGGTCCCGCGGGACTTGCCCAGCGCGAGGTGATCGGAAATCCGCATAACCAGACGCTAAACGTCGCGGTCCAATGGGGTTCCGTCGGGGTCGTCCTCCTGTATGCGATGTGGCTGGTGCATCTGCTGTTGTTTCGTGGCGAAGGCCTGGTGGCCTGGATCGGCCTCATGGTCGTCCTGCAGAACTTCTTCAGTTCATTGTTCAACTCGCATCTGTTCGATTTCCACGAGGGCTGGATGTACGTGCTGGGTGTCGGAGTGGCCGGCGGCATGATACTGAGGGCCAAGGATAATAAGGGCGGAAGCGCGATGCCGGCGTCCACAGGCTGACAGGTCAGCGATTGGGATCAGCAACAGCAGCGGCCTTAAACGCTGGTTTGGGTGATCGAGATGAGCTATCAGCGGAGTTTGACGTTGCGGGACAGGTTTAGTTGATCAAGAGCATGACGCGTCTTTCCCAATTAACGCTGCGGAACCTGCTGATCGCAGTGCATGATGCGCTTGCGACCGGCGCAGCGTTGCTTGCCAGCTTCTTTCTCCGGTTCGAAGGCGACATGTTCTACGATCGCCTGCCGTTGCTGCTGCGCATACTGCCGTTTTTCGTCGTATTCAGCGTTGTCGTCTGCTACTTCTCCCATCTCACCACGACGAAATGGCGATTCATTTCGCTGCCGGATGCGTTGAACATCCTGCGCGCGGCGACGATCCTGACGCTCGCGCTCGTGGTGCTCGACTACGTGTTCGTTGCGCCGAACGTCCTTGGCACGCCTGTCGCGCCGAACGTGCCGGGTGCGTTCTTTATCGGCAAGGTCACCATCATCCTCTACTGGTTTCTCGAGGTGTTCTTCCTGAGCGGATCGCGGTTCGCCTATCGGTATTTTCGTTACACGCGCGCGCGACTTCATGCGAAGGCGGAGAACGCTTCGCCGGCGCTTCTGGTCGGTCGCGCTGCGGACGCCGAGATTCTCCTGCGCGCTATCGAGAGCGGCGCCATCAAACGCATCTGGCCGGTCGGCGTGTTGTCGCCGTCGCCGGCCGATCGCGGGCAGCTGATCCGCAACATTCCCGTGCTGGGCGGCATCGACGACATTGAGGACGTGGTTCGCGATTTCGAGCGCCGCGAAAAGCCGATCAAACGCGCGGTGATGACCCCGTCGGCGTTCGAGCCAGACGCGCATCCCGAAGCGGTGCTGATGCGCGCGAAGCGGCTCGGCCTGATCGTCAGTCGCCTGCCGTCGTTGGAAAGCGGCGATGCACCGCGGTTGACCAACGTCGCCGTCGAAGACTTGCTGCTGCGTCCCAGCGAAAAGATCGACTATGCGCGGCTGGAATCGCTGGTAAGGGGCAAGGCCGTCATCGTGACCGGCGGCGGTGGCTCGATCGGGTCGGAGATATGCGAGCGCGTTGCGACCTTCGGCGCGGCGCGGTTGCTTGTGATCGAGCATTCGGAACCGGCGCTCTATGCGGTCACGGAAGCACTGGCTGCGGGCGGAACCGGCGTCGCCGTCGAGGGCCGGATTGCCGATATCCGTGATCGGGCCCGCGTCATGCGGCTGATGGAAGAATTCAAACCCGCTATCGTGTTCCATGCTGCGGCGCTGAAGCATGTTCCCATCCTGGAGCGGGACTGGAGCGAGGGCGTCAAGACCAACATCTTCGGCTCGGTCAACGTTGCCGATGCGGCGCTGGCGGCTGGCGCCGAAGCGATGGTGATGATCTCGACCGACAAGGCGATCGAGCCGGTTTCGATGCTGGGCCTGACCAAGCGCTTTGCCGAGATGTATTGCCAGGCGCTCGACCATGATCTGGCGGTCCAATCCGAGGGCAAGCCGCACATGCGTCTGATCTCGGTGCGCTTTGGCAACGTGCTGGCCTCGAACGGATCGGTGGTGCCGAAATTCAAGGCGCAGATCGAGGCGGGCGGTCCGGTGACGGTCACCCACCCCGATATGGTCCGCTATTTCATGACCATCCGCGAAGCCTGCGATCTCGTGATCACGGCGGCCACGCATGCGGCGACGCCGGCACGGCCCGATGTCTCGGTCTACGTGCTCAACATGGGTCAGCCGGTGAAGATCGTAGACCTTGCCGAACGGATGATCCGGCTGTCCGGTCTGCAGCCCGGTTACGACATCGAGATCGTGTTCAGCGGAATGCGGCCGGGCGAGCGGCTTAACGAGATATTGTTCGCTAGCGAAGAGCCGACCATCGAGATCGGCGTCGCCGGCGTAATGGCGGCCAAACCCAACGAACCGCCAATGCAGACCTTGCGCAAATGGCTTGCGGCACTTGAGCAGGCGATCGCCAATGACGACCGCGCTACCATCACTGCGGTACTACGGGACGCGGTCCCCGAATTCGGATCGAACGCTGCTTAGTCCATCGCCCACCGCTATCTCCACCAGCGGCGCGGGCCCGTTTCGAAAGCCATGATGCAGAAGTCCGGAAAGGTCGTTATCGTCAGCCAGCACTATCCGCCGGATCCCAGCACGACAGCAGCGATTATGGCCGCGATCGCAGGCCGCATCGCACTCGATACCGAGGTCCTGGTGCTCTCGGGAATGTCGGGCTCTGCCGCATCGGCATCCGCGGGCAAGCCGACCGTCGCTGTGATCAGAAACTGGATGCCGGGCAAGGCCGTGCTGATCAAGCGCGCCGCCGCCGAGGTATTGTTCACGGCTCGCACATTCGCGGCGCTGCTGACGAAGTTGCGGCGTGGCGATGTGGCGCTTACCGTAACCGCGCCCTTCATGTTGCCTTATGCGGTCGCCGCCGCCGCCGGATTGAAGCGGGCAAAGTCTGTGCTAATCATGCACGATCTTTATCCCGACGTCCTCGTCATGGCCGACCTGCTGGGGCCGGCATCGCTTGGGGCGAAGGCGATGCATGGGCTGAACGCGCTGATGTTCCGTGCCCTGAACGCCGTCGTCATCATCGGGCGCGATACCGAGAAGCTGCTGTTGCGCTATGGCGGGATGACGCCCGACAAGATCCGGTTCATTCCGAACTGGGCCACGCTGGTTCCAGCGGTTCGTCCGGTCCGGGCCGACAATCCCTTTCGGCGGTCGCTCGCGGCCCGCTTTGTGGTAGGCCTTTCCGGCAATCTCGGCTTCACCCACGATCCGGTCATCGTGTTCGAGGCGGCGCGCCTTTTGCGAAACGATTCGGATATTCATTTCCTTCTGTCGGGCTGGGGGATCGGCTTCGATCGGCTGAAAGAGATGCAATCGCGCGAAAATCTTCCCAACGTGACGCTGATCGATCGCGTCGAAGACGGAGACCTCGAGGCGTTTCTCTCGGCCGCCAACGTCTGGCTCATTCCCTACCGCAAGAACGTCGCCGGCGTATCGGTCCCCAGCCGGTTCTATAATCTGCTCGCTGTTGGGCGGCCGGTCGTTCTCGTCTCCGAGCCCGAGGCTGAAGCGGCGCTCACCGTGACGGAAAACAATCTTGGTTGGGTGGTGAGCCCGGGCATGTCGGATCAATTGGCAAACGCAATCCGGACCGCGTCAACGTCGATTGATTCATCGATGGCGGAGCGTGTCGTCGCGGTTGCCGGGAATTTCAGCCCCGACCGGGCGCTGACGAGCTACGCTTCACTGATTCAGGGGCTTCTGCAGAAGCCGGAACAATCGGGACGAACCCCATGAAGGATGGCCTCCCCATCGTCCTGGTGACGGGCGCGAGCGGTTTCGTGGGCCAGCATATGGCGCGTGCGCTGGCGCGCAACGGATGGGCTGTGCGCCGCGCCGTGCGAACGGCATCCGGTAGCGACGATGAAGTGGTGATAGAATCGATCGGCCCTACGACCGAATGGCAACAGGCTCTCGTCGGCGTCGACGCCGTGGTTCATCTCGCCGCACGCGTTCACCATCAACATGAAGAAAACGCGGTCGAACTCTATCGGAGCATCAATCTCGAGGGGACGCTGCAGCTTGCACGCAGCGCCGCGAATGCCGGCGTGCGCGAATTCATCTTTGTCAGTACCGTTCTCGTGCACGGCAGAACCAATAATTTTCGTGCGCCATTTTGTGAAAGCGATACCTTAACGCCGCGCGGCCTGTATGGAATGTCAAAAGCCGCCGCTGAAGTGGGTCTGATGACCTTGACGCAAAGCAGCACCATGAACGCTACGGTGGTCAGACCGCCGCTGGTCTACGGCTCCGGCGCAAAGGGGAATTTCGCACTGCTGACGAAAGCCGTGAAAGTTGGTGTCCCGCTCCCGTTAGGGCGGATTGACAATCGACGTGCGTTCTTGGCCATCGAAAATCTGACGTCCTTCGTCCAGCATCGGTTGTCGCATCCGGGCGCCAAGTTCGATACTTTCCTCGTGGCGGACCAGGAACAGGTTTCCACGCCGGAGTTCATCCGGCGGCTTGCAAAAGCGGCGGGTACTTCGCCGCGGCTTTTTTCGATCCCGCCCCGTTTGTTGACCGCGCTGTTGAATGTCAGCGGCCGCAAGGAGATCAACGACAGTCTTGTCGGCTCGCTGGAGCTCGACCTTTCGAAGGCCGCTTCCACCGGCTGGCGGCCGCAGGTCACTCTCGATGAGGGATTGGACCTGGCATTGCGCGCGCCCGATTCCTGATCAACCAAGGCGCGCTGTTCAAGGCGCCGACCGTCGGGCGAACCTGTACAGGACCAGCGTCACCGCGCTGGCTCCGGCAAGGAGGCATACAAAGTCCGCTGCGAATGAGCCAAGCTCGATTGACGTAACGGCCAGGATCGCGAGCGCGATGTTGAGCACGAACACCTCGCTGACGACGCGCGGCACCGAATAGCCGCCGTCGGTTGCGCGCTGATAGAAATGCGAGCGATGTGCCGCCCAGAACGGTTCGCCTTTCGTCATCCTCCGCAGCAGCGTCAGCGTCGCGTCGGACAGATAATAGAGCGGCAGCAGCAGAACCGCCGCGAATTGCCCGTGATGAGCCAGTTGCAACAGGCACCAGCCGAGCAGCAAACCGATCGGCAGGCTCCCGACATCGCCAAGGAATATCTTTGCGACGGGACGGTTGAAGGGCGCAAATCCAAGCATCGCGCCGCAAAGCGCCGCTGCGACAATGGTCGCTGACGGCGGAAACTCACTGAGCCAGCCCAACACGATTATCGCAGCGGTGATCGGCACGACCTCGGCCACCGTCATCAGGTCCAGCCCGTCCATGAAGTTGACGAGGTTAACAAACCAGAGTCCGGCGATCCAAGCGAGGCCACGCTCGATCCACAACGGACACGCCGGCACGATCCTGGCTTCAGCAGGCGCGGCTAGGATAATGGCGCCGACCGCCGCCGCCTGCAGTAGCAATCGCGGCAACACCGGGATGGATTTGATGTCGTCAGCCATGCCTACCAGCGCGATGAAGAGCGTTGCGCAGAACACGGTCAAGGGCACGGCGGCGAAATTGAATGCATTGACGTAACCGATGACGAGGCCCGCAACGATCAGCGTCGCTGCGATCACCGCGGTGCCGCCGCCCTGCGGGGTCGGAACCCGGTGCGACGAGCGCGCGTTTGGATTGGCCAGCACATGGCGCAGCAGCAGGGGGCGGATCGCCCATGTCAGGAGATACGACAAAAATGCCGCGAGCACCGCAGCGAGTAGGAACAGTTCAGTAGTCGTCATTGGACCCGGCATGCCGCGGCGAAGGCGGCAGATATGAAATGGAGGGTAGGATGCGGCACAGGCGTCGAAAGCCGTCCGCTGTATACCTAGCGAAGATTGCGCCGTCGAGTTTCATCTGGAGGGTGAGGCCCGTGGCCGGCGTTGAGGATGACCTCGCGATAGCGCGCCAGCGCGATGTCCTGACTGTACTTTTCCGCAGTCGTCGCTGCGCGCCGGCCCATTTTCAGGGTGGCGGCGCGATCGGCCGCGGCGAGGCGGATGGCGTTGGCCAGCAGCACGGGATCCTCGGGCGGCACGGCCCAGCCAATCGCGTCTTCGTTTACGACAAGCGAAGCCTCCGCGTGCGGTTCGGCGGCGACGATGATGGCACGCCCGACCGCCATCAAATTGTACATCCGGCTCGGAATCGACACCCCGGCAATGTTGCGGCGATAGGGGATAATCCAGACGTCGGCGGCCGACAGGAATTCGATGAGATCATCCTGGGAGACGCGCTCGAGCAGGGTTACGTTGGCCAGCCGTTCCGTGGCCTGCAGATCACCGAGCTCTTTCCAGCCCATGCCCCATCCCGACAGCAGGAGGTGAACATCCTTGTCGTCGCGCAGCAATCGCGCGGCCTCAAAAATCGTGCGCGGCGAATGGGTGAACCCCAGATTGCCGGACAATCCGACGATCAACTGCGAGTCCCGCCCAACGCGGAAGCGATTGCCCGGCGCGGGTTCCCGGTAACCGATCGGGAGCAGCGTCCAGTTCGGGATGAAGTGGATTTTCTCGTGGCCAACGCCCTTGTAGGCCAGCAGCAACGGTTTCACATCGCGGCCAATGGTGATAATCGCATCGAGCGCGCGGAACAGCGCGCCGTTGACCAGCCGAAACAGCCGCGCCGTCAACGAGCGCGGTTTGATCAGGCCTGAGGCCTCGAGCGCTTCGGGATAGAGATCGTAGATCAGCAAGGCGGTCGCAGCACCGCGCAGCTTTGCCGCCAGAACGACGGCATAGGGCAGCGTGAAGGGAGTCGTGACGCAGAATACAACATCGTTGCGGCTGGCACGCGTGAGCGTTGCGAAAAACATCCGCAGCGCAAACAACGAAATTGCGATTGCGCGCCGGACGAGGTCATCCTTGGGTGCGCTCCAGTTCGGTATCTCGATGACCTCAAGGCTGTTGGGGTTGGCGCTGCGTTGAGGCGCGGAACTCCGTGATCCGGACAGCACCACGACGGTGTCGTTAGCGGCCAATCCTTCCGCGATGGCAGCCAGATAAGCCGCTGTGGTGCTCGAATCCGGCGGGTAATGCTGGGTGACGACCAGGACTTTCCCGAGCTTTTTCATGAGTGTCATCTTTGGGAATGAATGGCGGCTTGGCCTGTGGCGGTGACAATTAGGAAAGTCGAAACCGGCGAAACTTATTTTGGAACTTCAATGGGCGTCGTGCCCTGCGCGGCCTTCTCGGCACTCAAGATCCACACCAGTCCGCCAACGGCGCCGACGATGAACGACACCGCGCCAAACAGCAGCGAAACGTTCACGCCTTCGCTCGTCGCCAACCCCGCAAATCCGAAAGCTAGCCCCATGGTAGCTTCACGAACGCCCCAGCCGGCAATGGAGATTGGCAGCATGGTAATCAGGATCACTGGCGGTATCAGTTGAAAGACCTGGCCAAAGATCACGGGTGCGGCGATCGATTGCACGACGCACCAGGCGATGACCACGGTGAGAAAGTGAACGAGCAGGGACAGCGCCGCAATCTTCGGTCCGCGGTTCCTGCTGAAAATGACCCGGATTGCGATCTCGGAGCAGGCGCGGATGTGATACGTTCCCCACCAGCGCTTCAGCCAGGGCCACGGCAATATGCCGAGGATCAGAAATCCGGCGCCGGCTGCGAGCGCGATAAAATCGACCAGCAGGAGCGCCGAGCGTCCGTGGGTATCGTTGATCAGCTGGTAGCTCCATGGCAGGCTAGCGACGATGATGATCGCGAGCGCGATCAGGCCGATGGCGCGGTCGACGAAAATCGAATAGGTCGCAGCGCGCCAGCCGGCGCCAGCGCGCGCCACCAGCCAGAGCCGTACGGCATCGCCGCCGATCGCGGACGGCAGCGTCTGATTGAAGAAGGTCCCGATCACGTTGAATCGCATCGCCTGCCTGGTCTCGAGCGGCGCGCCGCATTCCGCGCTGATTTCGCGCCAGCGCAGCACGCCGACAAAAAGCTGCAGGAACGAGATCACGATCGCCAGCGCGATCCAGCCCAGGCTCCCGAGTTGGATGCGTGAGGCGAGCTCGTACAGATCGATCTTGCGCAATGAGAAATAAAGCAGCGCAGCCGAAATCAATATCTTGATGGTCGAAAGCAGAATCCGGCGCATCTCGTTGGAGCTTGCGATGTTGGAGAAAGGGGCCAAAAGCGGCGTAAATCGACGGCATGCGCCAAACTTCGTCGCCTTGGTATGGCTTTAAAGCCAATATGGCAATAGCCGCGCAGCTGGGTATTGCGGGACCCCGCGCACCGCGGCTAAAGATGCGCGGAAGTTGGAACGATGCGACCGGGGCGGTGGCTCCCAGGAATGTGATGTCGGATCAGGCAATATTGGTCACGGGTGCCGCGGGTTTCGTCGGCTTCCACGTCGCCCGTCGGCTGCTGGCCGAAGGCCGCACGGTGATGGGGGTGGATAACCTTAACGCTTATTACGAGCCGGCGCTGAAACAGGCACGTCTGGACATCCTGCGGGGTGAGCAGGGTTTCATGTTCGAGCGGGTCGATCTCGCCGATCGAGCGTCGATGGCTGCCCTGTTCGCCCAACACCGGTTTTCAAAGGTGATCCACCTCGCGGCGCAGGCCGGGGTGCGCTATTCGATCGACCATCCGCACGCCTACGCCGACGCCAATCTCGAGGGTTTCGTTAACGTGCTGGAAGGATGCCGGCATCATGGATGCGGCCACCTGATTTACGCGTCGTCATCTTCCGTCTACGGCGCTAACACCAAATTGCCATTTTCGGTTGCTGACAGGGCGGATCATCCGGTCAGCCTCTATGCCGCGACGAAAAAGGCAAATGAATTGATGGCGCATTCCTACAGCCATCTCTACCGGATCCCGACAACCGGATTGCGCTTTTTTACCGTGTATGGACCGTGGGGTCGGCCGGACATGGCGATCTTCCTGTTCACCAAGGCGATCATGGCGGGAACGCCGATCAAGCTTTTTAACCATGGCAAGATGCAGCGTGACTTCACCTATGTCGACGACGTGACGCGTGCCATATTGCGGCTGATCGATCACGTGCCCGGGGGCGGCGGCGAGGGCGGCGGTGCACCTGCGCGAATCTACAATATCGGCAACAACCGGCCGGAAAACCTCATGGATGTCGTGGCGGTCCTGGAGAAGGCGTTGGGCCGCGAGGCGATAAAGGAAATGTTACCAATGCAGCCCGGAGATGTATTGGCGACCTATGCCGATATCGACGATCTCAAGCACGACGTCGACTTTCAGCCACAGACATCGATTGAGGATGGCATTCGCGAGTTTGTCACCTGGTATCGCGACCACTACAAGATTTGAGGGCACTGATGGACCGACGAATTATCCCCCTGATCATGTGCGGCGGCGCAGGAACCCGGCTGTGGCCGGCTTCGCGCGAGGTGCATCCAAAGCAGTTCCTGCCCTTGTTCGGGGCACGTTCGACGTTTCAGGATACGCTGATCCGGGTATCGGACGCGGCGCTGTTCGAGCGTCCTGTCATCATCACCAACAACGCCTATCGCTTCATGGTGCTCGAGCAATTGGCGGAGATCGGCCTTGAGGCCGACGTGCTGCTGGAGCCGATGCGGCGCGATTCCGGGCCTGCGATCGCGGCCGGCGCCGCCTTTGCGCAAACGCGCGACAAGGATGCGATCATTCTGGCGCTGGCGGCCGATCACGTGGTGCGCGATACCGCAGCCTTCGTCGCCGCCTGCCGTGAAGGTCTGACGGCTGCGCAAGCCGGGCACATCGTGACCTTCGGCGTGCAGCCCGAGCGTCCCGCCACCGAATATGGCTACATCAGCCCGGGCGACGTCATCTCGGGGCAGGTTCGTGCGGTGGCAAAATTCGTCGAGAAGCCCGACGCGGAAACGGCGGCGGGCTATGTCAAATCCGGCTATCTGTGGAACAGCGGCAACTTCATGTTCCGGGCCGCGGTGCTGCTCGATGAGTACCGCAAGGTCGACACCGCAAGCGTGCAGGCGGTTTCGGACGCCGTCGCCATGGCCGGCAGCGACCTTGGCTTCGTCAAGCTCGATACCGATACGTTTGCTGCCGCCAAATCGATTTCGATCGATTATGCAGTGATGGAGAAGACCTCACGCACCGCCGTGGTGCCGGTGTCCTGTGGCTGGTCGGATGTCGGCTCCTGGCATGCGGTGTGGGAATTGTCCGACAAGGACGGGCAAGGCAACGCCGCGCGCGGGGCGGCCGTGTTCGAGGATTCACGCAATTGCAACGTGACGACCGATCGCGCGCTGGTCGCGCTCGAAGGCGTCGATGATCTCGTGGTGGTCGCAACGCAGGACGCGGTGCTGGTTAGTCGGCAAAAGGACGCCAATGGGTTGAAGCGGCTGGTCGCGACATTGAAGAACGTCGCGCCGCAGGTGACCGAAGATCACATAAAGGTGCACCGGCCGTGGGGCTCCTATCAGTCGGTCGACAATGGCGAGCGTCACCAGGTCAAGCGTATCATCGTCAAGCCCGGCGGGCGGCTCTCGCTGCAGAAACACCATCACCGTTCCGAGCACTGGATTGTGGTGCGTGGTACGGCACGGGTGACCGTCAACGAACTGGTCAAGACCGTGCACGAAAACGAGTCGATCTACATTCCGATCGGCGCGGTGCACCGGCTGGAGAACCCCGGCAAGATTCAGCTTGAGCTGATCGAGGTCCAGACCGGCAGCTATTTCGGCGAGGACGACATCATCCGCATCGAGGATGATTACAGTCGTTCATAGAGGGGTCGATAAGCTAGCGATCATTGGGAACTATTCTGCGCTTGGGATTCCCATTTTGCTCTATGGCCAACGAAATGCGCCGCCGATTGATCTCTCTCAATAGAAGGATGCGGCGGCTTTGAGCAGATTGTATCAAGCCATCAAACAGCAATAGCAACTCCTGAGCCTGGACCAGCACCTCAGCGTTGACCGATCCCTCATCCACACCGTACTTTTCGAGCCTCAGTTCAATTTCGGTTGTGGCGTCAGGGTCGATCTGCCATGCTTCCGCGTTGAGCCTCGTATGGTCTTGCGCAACTTGTTTGAATGCGCCCGGGATGCCGGGCAAATCGATACGCTTCAGCATGGCTTCGATAGCATCCTTGCGTCGAACTTCCAGCATTTTCTGTCGTAGCATCCGGTAGCGGATAACGTCCCATGACAGTTCGATAAGATCGGCGACCCAAAGCCATTCGATCCCGGACTGCGGCGCGATCTCCTGGATGATCATATCCCGGATAGCTTCATAATCGCTCAAGCTTTCGCCGGGCATCAGGAACGCGGGTTGAACCACGCGATGGAAAATCGCGGGGACGTTAAAATCGACTAGCTCAGGGTTGGCAGCGTGGTCATTAGGCGTCTTCACGTCGGCGCCGCCTGTATTGTCTTGAAGCCAGCAGCTTCGACCTCGTCGCGGCCTCCAGTAGAGCTTACCTCCCAAAGGCTTTTCGCTATTTCAAGCGGAGCAATCTGGAGATTGGCCCACCAAGCGATTTCGTTGCCACCTCGGTGCAGGTCGATATGATGGTCGCGGCACAAGGGGATCGTGAATTCATCGCTTACTTTGCGACCCAAAGCTCTGGTCTGAGCAAATTTTAGGTGATGCGCGTCGCACGGCTCTCGTTGGCAGATCACACACGGTTGCGCTCGAACGTATGCCAGATGCGCCTTGCTCCGACGGCGAATCTGTTTGGCCAATGGTACGACGGAATTTTCCTCCTTGTTGTTGAGGTCGACTGCCGCAATGCTTCGATCGATCCCGGCCGATAAATGATTGTCCAGGGCGGTTGATTCATCCACGATCAATGCCGCATCCATGATGGATCGATATGTTGCCTCGACTATTCTCGCATCGTCCGCAATTAAGGAATTCTTTGAAGGAAGCCGCCGTCGGGCCCACGATGCCAGCTCAGTACTTTCGTGCAGCGCACGAAGTTCAGCGATTAACGTATCGCGTAGGTCACCGGATGCTTCGACCGGTAGCAAAGGTCGTTGCTTGTCATTTGTTGCATTGGACCGGCGAGCAGCAATTCGCCGTTCGGGTGAGGGGACGATAGAAGAGTACGCTGGCCCGTCCGGTGCATCGAGGTCATCTTCCCCCGCGATTCCGACGAGCGCAAACAAAGCATAGCGTCGTGCATAGGTAAGTGCCGCGCCCATGCGATGCGGAGCCGTTTCGTGTGCCGAGCAGACCGGCAAGTCCGACGAGATCCATTCACCCGAAGCGTGGGCAAGCAGCGTGGTCAATTGAATGGCTCCGCCAGAATCGATCCATGTGGTTTGAATAGTTGCAATTTCGTGTTGGCCCAGACCTTTGCGAATGATGTCAAGACCACTCGCAAGCGAGGCGTAACGAAACGTTCGATCGCCTTCGCGCGGGAACGGCGACCGAATGGTCGCGCAAAGCGTCTTTTCCGGATTATTCAGTTGGCATTGAGCTTTAGCGAGTGCGGCAGCCAGCGCACTGATGGACGGGCTAGAGCGGTGCATTGGCGACCTCCAGGTCCTGGAGCTCGAAGCTGATCGCGCCGTTCTTGGAGCGTTTGGCGCGAAGCCCATGTCCCAGAGCCTCCTTGGCATCTTCCGGTATCAATTTCTTAAGACCGGCCTTTGCTTCCTCATGTTCCTGATGGGCGCCCCGGGTACGGCGGAAAATCGACGCAAATTCCGCCCAGCTGTTCGATTCATTCATATCAACCACACGGATGGCCTCGAGCCTCGGCCGCGGTGGCTCGACGGTGAACAGACAGGGGGGCTCCGCGGTCATAACGCAGCGCCAAAACTTTCTCTCTGCAGTGAGCAGAAGGTGTTGGTAAAGCGGATCTGCATGGATGGTCATTTCGACCCATTTGCCGCCGCCGGTGATGATCGAAAGGACGGCTGCCCGCGAGTTGGTGACCCACATGTTGTGTTGCAATTGCGCCATATGCTTTTCGGCGGCAGCCTCTTCCGAAAACGACCAGGGTAACATGAATTTTGCCTCGAAAACCGCGCCCGATGGTTCGATCAACCCATCGAGCGTAGCTGCCATCCATTTGTTGACGGGATGTTGCATGCGCCGCTGGACATGCTTCACGGTGTAGCCGGTTTGGTGCTCGTACCATCGTCGATTGAGGTCTTCGGTAACGCTGCCGAGCTGAACAATCAGATTGTCCGACAGATCTTCGGGCTCCGCTTCGCCGCGCTTCTCCCGCCACAACCGAAGCAGCACGGCTTCGTCGGCGCCCATGATGATCCGGGCATCGGAGCCGCCGATAAAGGAACGTCGATCTTCGGGGTTGAATTGCAGGAGATGGGGAGGGGTTAGGCTGCGCTGTTGGACGCTATCCATGGAGATTACCTCGGCTGAAGCGGCGATACCCACCGCAGTGCCTCGGCCCCGCCCAAACAGTTGGCCCGGCGGGGCTCAATCTCCGGAAGCACGTGCTCCGATCAACGCCATTAACGCTCCGATTTCATTGAGATTCCAGACATTTCTGAGCAACTTTGTTGTTTTCTGCGAGGACCCAAATCGACTTGCGAGGCTGATCAAACCGAGCGAAGTTCCTGGCCGCGAAGGAAGCGATTTTTTGGGGGGCGGAGAGGATTGAAATGGCGACAGAGCGACAGATTAGGGCCAATCGCGCCAACGCCAAGCGAAGCACCGGACCCAAAACGAACCGGGGACGGCATCTTTCCAGCCGGAATGCGCTGCGGCACGGCCTCTGCTGCCGCGTACGATCTGCCTCGATAGATATCGACGGATTGGCGGAGGCACTCGTTCAGTCGGGAGCCGACGAGACCCAGGCCGACGCGGCCCGGCAATTCGTGCGGGCAAACGCTGAGCTCCTGCGCGTTCGCGCCGTGAGGGCCGCCTTGTTGGCCTCACTGCCCAGCGGGGGCGACAACGTTCTTCGCGAGCTGCTGGCTCTCGAGCGTTACGAACGCGTCGCCCGCGGCAAGCGCCGGCTCGCTGCCAACGGACTTTGATCAAGGTAGGCGGTGCGACGCTGTAACGACCACCGCGCTGCCGACAAAATTGGTTCGTTTTGCAAACTGTCCGAAACCGCTCCGCACATTTACAAAACGAACCCAATTCCGTCATGTCGAAGAGTAAAAAACGCCAGCGGGGGACCGCTGACGTTTTCCAAAAAGGCGTCGTTGAACTTGCCGTTCAGCGAATAAGTACAGGCCCCAACGGCATTTGGACGAGCGTTGGTTTCGGACCCAAATTAGGCCGGCCGTTTATCATGGCGGGTGAGCTTGGCTGGGCGATGCGAGTAGCCTTGGCTATTCCAGCGATCGCAGATGTAGCGGATTCGACGCTGGGCGGGACGTAGGCGCTCACGCCGCGTGGGGTGATCATGCTGCCGACTCCAGCGCCGCTTTCGGGAATCGTTAAACACGGGCGGGTAGCCATGAAGTCGAGATACATGGTGAGGGCGTCAACCTGATCATCGTAGTCGCCATTCGGAAACGCCACAATTTCCTCGATCCAGTCCGGTCCCCAATCCGCCGCGAGCGGCAAATGAATGCGACCCTTACTGATCAATTTGAAGTGCCGCCGGAACCGGTCAAACTTCGGTTCGGTTGGAACAACGCCTCTGACGCTAAACCGAAGACGTCGATTGGCCTGCGCGATCAGTGCCGATCCGTTTGACGTATCCTCGATCAGGATCATGGCCGGAGGATAACGGCGGACGAGGTGGTTAAGCTCTTCCCAGAGGCGTTGATAGTCACATTTCGCCGAAAAAACGTCGATCAGGGCGTGATTGGTGCCGTCGGATTGCCACACCTGAATTGCCATCTTGCTCGAGCCGCCGTTGGCCTTCTGCGCCGTGTCGATACTGAACACGAATGGCAGCGCCTTGTTCAGCCGGCCCTCAAAAAACGAAAAATTCTTTGGCCGTACTCGCAGCGAGGCACCGCCCCCCTTGCCTTGCTGGTAAAGGAACCGAAAGCTTGGCCGGAATGCGAAATCGCGCAGTTCTTTCTTGCTGTACTGACCGGCGCGAATCTGCTCGCCTCGCGCACGTTCCCAATCGCCGTAACGGCAAGAATAGGTCTTGGACGTGTCGACCATGAGCGGAACCGCCAGCAGCTTGTAGCCGCCTTGCTCGAGCAGATGCCCGGTAAGGTCGTTTTCATGGAGGCGGTGCATCACGACCACGATCCGGCTGTGTTCGTCTCGGATACGAGACGAAATCTCGTCGTCGAAGGTATCATTGACGAAATCGATCTGCTCGATGTTGTCAGCCTGCTTTATCGGAAGCGGATCGTCGACGACGATGAAATCGGCGCGGTAGCCCGTGATGGTGCCACTGATGGACGTGGCAAAG
This sequence comes from Bradyrhizobium sp. AUGA SZCCT0169, assembly GCF_018130085.1. Classification (NCBI taxonomy): domain Bacteria; kingdom Pseudomonadati; phylum Pseudomonadota; class Alphaproteobacteria; order Hyphomicrobiales; family Nitrobacteraceae; genus Bradyrhizobium; species Bradyrhizobium sp. AUGA SZCCT0169. The sequence goes on from NZ_JAFCMC010000018.1 coordinate 41,803, forward strand.
ACGTTGCCGCCCTTGGTGGTCCCGAAATCACCCGCACCCTTCCAGTTCTGGTCGATGCGCGTTTTAGAGCTACGCTTAAATGCTCCCGATTGCATGATCTTGCGAATGTTCCGCGTGGTGTCCTTGGCCAGCTTTTTGCTGTGCTCGACGATCAAGATGCTGGCGGATGGATCATGCGCCAGTATCCACGCCGGCAAGCAGGTTGCGAAAATGAAGCTCTTGGCGGTACCAGGTGGCAAGTTGACGATAGCTCGCGGCTTTTTACCGGCGGCAATATCCTCCGCCATCGCAAACGCCAACAACAAATAGGGGTCGTTGTTGAGCGCTTTGCCGCGGATGATCTTGTGGCATTCGTGAACGAAGGATGGAAAGTCCTCTGCAATGAGAGTGTTGGTCAAGTTGATCATTAGGTTACTCCAGTTACATTTGCGTCCTGTTGGAATCGGTCTTCCTGTACGAACGGTAATTCCTCGGCTAGGGCTTTCCTTTCCTCTTCGGTGACTTTGGCTGTCCGATGGGCGCGCGCTCGTGCTTGATGCGCGCCTCGCTGCGTGCGACATAATTTTTGATCATGTCGAGATCTTCGAGATCAACGGCTTCCGGACCGGGGGGCTCCTCGTTGCCACTTCCGAAGTAGCGCATGCACGCCAGCAAGGCGTTGATCGCGCTTTTCTCGTTTTGGAGTGCGGAAGAGAAAAGCAACTTGATCAGCGCACGTTGCTTGGTGACCTTGTGAGGGCGTCCATTCTTGTCGCGCAACGTGATGCGCTCGCGCATCTCAGCTGCGAGATCTGCTTTGAAGTCAGCGGTGCCTTTCGGACGTCCGCGCGGATTGCCGCTGCTGCCAGGCTTGAACCGGCCGCTCTTCGGTGGGCGTCGATAACCGATCTGTTCGCTTTCATCCGCCATGGCGCACTCCCGGAAGCAGGCGTTGCGCCATATCGTCGAAGCGCTGCCCGGTGCGGAGGTGAACAGCTTCGCGGCCGGTGATCGACTGCCAGCGCCGGATGACCACATCGAGATAATAGGGGTCGAGTTCCGTGCCGACGCAGGCGCGTCCGGTTTCCTCCGCGGCGATCAACGTGGAACCACTACCCAGGAAAGTGTCGATGACCAGGTCCCCGCGCTTGGTGCAGTCGCGCAAGATGTCAGCCAGCATCGCCACGGGCTTCACGGTCGGATGGGAACCAAGCAGCGCGTCCTGGACGGACGGTACGGCGTATTCCCAAACATTCGACCGGTTCCGGCCGAACTTGCCCAATTCGACGTTGTTGCGGTGGGGTCCGGAGCCGGCCTTGAAAACGGCCACGAGTTCATGCTGGGAGCGATAAAGCCCGCCAAGGCCACCATTTGGCTTGACCCAGACGCACACGTTCAGCAACGCCAAGCCGAGCTGCTTGCCTGCTGCGGTCAGTTCTAGGAAGTGACGCCAGTCCATGATGGTGAAGATCAGCGCCGAGGGGGAACTGGATGAGCGCATGACCTGCAGCGCGTCATGGATCAGCGCGTAGAACTCGAGTTCCGACATCTCGCCCGAGGCTTCGACGAAGTCGCCGTGACGGTGGCGGCTTTTTCCAAAGCCGAACCCGGAAAATTTGAGATTGAAGGGCGGATCCGTGATGCAAACGCTGGCCTGTCGGCCCTCGCGAAGCAGATCAACCAAGCCTTGATCGCGCGCGTCGCCGCAGCCAACACGGTGGCTGCCGAGCTGAAAAATATCCCCGGGCTTAGAGACAGCGACATCTGCGCGCGTGGCGCTGACGTCGATGGTTTCGGCGACATTGGCGCGGGGCATATCAAGCTCGAGCGAGAAATCGATCTCCGCTTGATCGAAAGCGGTTAGATCGAGGTCGATGCCTTGGGCCTGCAGGGCAGTGAGTTCCGCCCCCAGTCGATCGCGGTCGAGCTTTGCGTCCAGCGGAAGGCGACCCAATGCCAGTCGAACGGCATTGGCCTCGGCGGGCGAAAGATCCGCGAGGATATCGACCTTTACCTCGGTCTTGCCCGCGTTCTTCAGCGCCTGCCACCATTCCTCGCCACCGATGATCGTCAGATCCGACGTTACCAAGATCGTCGGAATCTGATCATGGCGCCGGATAAGGGCCTCGATCTTGCGGAGCTGTTTGCGGGGGTAGATAAGCGGATTGTTATCGTAGGGCTTTAGGTCATCGATTGAGACCATCGCGGTGGTTCGCGAGTTATGCAGATTAGTCATGGTTACCCTCAGTGCTTGGACTGAGGTGCCAGCCGGACTACGGTCGCGAACTCAAAGGCGAGGGTTGCATGATTGGCTGTTCCACCCGCATGCGAGACCGGATCCAGCCGAAACACCTAAGTGTCCGGTTAAAGATCAAAGGCCTCGCCCATGCGGATCACGCATCCGTGTGTTGAGCGAACCCTTCTGGTTTCGGAACTGCGGGCAGTGGCTAATCCTGGCGTCGCGCCCACGAAGGTGCCAGGGCCCAATCTAACGCCTAACGTTACCTCATTGAGTCTGAATCTTCAACGGACTGTTTCAATTTGCCCGAATGCGCACTATTTAGTTTCGACGGGGGCTCGCTGTTGTCCTGAGGTGGTCAATATATGAGTGATGATCCTATGACGGAACTTTACGTTCCCGGTCGGCATGATGCCCGACGCGCTCGGGCGCGACTGGTTCGCCGCCCAAGGCGGATCCCGTCAAGGTTGCTGATGCTGCCCGATCCGGACGATCCGCTGGCTTGGATCGTCCCACTCGACGAGCGTTCTAAACTCGAGCAGGCAAAGCGTGAAGAATTGCGCGTAAGGGAAATTCGTGACGCCGCGCTTTGCCTTATTGCAAATCTGGGACGAGCCTCGACGAGTATCGGTGGCGCAACGCGGTACGCCGTGGTCAAAGGGTACGGTTTCTATGTCATTCATAACATTCGACTCGTCCGATCACCACCGCTGGATCTAGCGAATCGCTCGTTGGAAAATCAACTGACGATATATAAGGGGCGCGATATCGTCTTCCGTATCGTTTGGAACAATCTAGAAGGCATCATCGAAGTCAAGACTCTGAGACTTCGCCCATCGGTGCCTTGGAAGTTCTTTAAGCACGCAGATTCCGGCGACGGATGGACGCATGAGCGGGACGATTAAATGATCTCGCATGATTTTAAGCATAGCGCGCCTGCGCAATGAATTGTGAAACTTAGGTAACCAATCCATTCCCTGCAGATCGCGACTTGTCTTGGCCCCTATCGGCCTCGAGTTCAGTGCACGATTTAGGTGGGGCGGCTGGCGGGATGTAGTTGTTTCTCGACGACGTCTCCGGAGCTAGCAATTGGCTCAACGTTGTTAAGCTTCGCGATGGCGTTGAGGGAGACGTTTGTCACCGGACGCCTGCCCGTCAGGTTCCGCGCGAACAGATGGTTGCGCGCCAGAGCACTCGATGGATCTCGTGATCGCATAGAATCGGCGATCTGACGGCTACGCTTCCACGCCTTGTAGCCCGGCCGAAAGTCGTGCCCTGGCGCTTACGTTTCGTTCTCGTCCCCCGTCTCGCTAGTCGAGAGCGAGAGCACATCGTGCTTAAAGACCATGCAGTGGTGATAAACCTCCCTGTTCCTCGCCACAATTTCCCTGTTCGGCTCCGAATTTTTCCCTGCAAGATGCACAGCAATTCGCCAGCAAATGGTCATTATGAAGGGCATATCGCCATTTTGACGGCTCGGAACGCGCAAGGGACGTAGAATATCCCTGTAAAATTCCCTGTTACCAGGGAATTGCAGTTGTTGACCAACTCTATGGCGACGGCCGCCCGCGAAGCAACCAAGCTGATCGAGGTGCAGACCGGCAGCTATTTCGGCGAGGACGACATCATCCGCATCGAGGATGATTATCAGCGCACGTAGTCTAGGCGGGAGGACGAGCAAGGCGTCAGATACGATTTGGTATGCGGCCAAGGAAGACTGGAGGCCTTTGTTGAGCTTGGGGAATCGGAAATTCCAGCGTTCGTCATCGCAGGCAGCGTAATCGCGGCGACCCGGGCCGGATCAATGGCAATGCCGCCGGCGAAGTCGACGTAGCGTCGGCCTTCGATGTCCCAAATCTCTGAATTTCGGCGCGGTCGGCGTAGATCTGCGTAGTCATGCCGACAGCTCGCGAGATCGCATTCCCCTTGCGCGCGGAGACCGCCGCATTGGTCATCGATGCCGACATACAGCCCAGGCCAGTGTGTCATCAGGAACACGGCCGCCTCTAGGCGGTGGTGCGGATCCAAGGCAAAACAACCCGTGCCACTACCCGTGCGCGACCATTACATGGCGCACGGCCGTGTAGTCTTCCAATGCGTAGAGCGACATGTCTTTGCCGTAACCCGACTGTTTGACCCCGCCATGCGGCATCTCGTTGGTCAGCATGAAATGTGTGTTGATCCAGGTGCAGCCATATTGCAGCCGAGCCGCAGTCGCCATTGCGCGTCCCACGTCCTTCGTCCATACCGACGAGGCCAGCCCATAGTCGCTGTCATTGGCCCAAGCGACCGCATCATCGACTTCTGTGAACCGGGTGACCGACACCACCGGCCCGAAAACTTCACGCCGCACGATCTCGTCGTTTTGCACTGCGCCCGCGACGACGGTCGGCTGGTAGTAGAAGCCCTGGCCCCCACCGACCTTGCCGCCGGTCGTGATGGCGACATGTTTGAGTTCCGACGCACGCTCGACAAAGCTTGCGACACGATAGAGCTGACGCTGCGAGATCAAGGGGCCAATCTCGTTTTCGGTGTCGTCCGCGCGATCGTACTTGATCGTTGAAACGGCAGACGAGAGATCCGCAACCAGCTTGTCGTAAATCCCCTTGCCGGCATAGATGCGGCAGGCGGCTGTGCAATCCTGGCCGGCATTGTAGTAGCCGAAGGCGCGCAATCCGGTCACCACGGCCGCGAGATCGGCATCGTCGAAAACGATGACGGGGGCTTTGCCGCCAAGCTCCAGATGTGTGCGCTTCACCGACTTTGCCGCCGCCTGCAACACTTTCTTGCCGGTTGCGACGTCGCCCGTGATCGAGATCATGTTGACCTTGGGGTGGTTGATCAGCGCGTTGCCGACTGTCTCGCCGCGGCCGAGCACGACGTTGACCACTCCTTCGGGCAAGATGTCTGCCAGGATTTTGGCTAGTTTGAGCGCTGTCAGCGGCGTCTGCTCGGAGGGCTTGAACACCACCGTATTGCCTCCGGCGATGGCTGGCGCGAGCTTCCAGGCCATCATCATCAGCGGATAGTTCCACGGCGCGATGGATGCGACGATGCCGATCGGGTCGCGGCGGATCATCGACGTGAAGCCTGCGAGATATTCTCCGGCGATTGCCCCGGGCATGGTACGGACTGCGCCGGCGAAGAACCGGTAGCAGTCGACGATCGCGGGCAGTTCGTCGTTGAGCACGGCGTTGATCGGCTTGCCGCAGTTGAGCGCCTCGAGCTTGGCAAACTCGTTAGCCTCTGCCTCGATACGGTCGGCGATGCGCAAGAGATAGGCCGAGCGCTGTGCAGGTGTCGTGCGCGACCAGGTCGCAAACGCTTTCTCGGCGGAAAGGATTGCGGCCTCGATCTGCTGCAGCGAGGCCTCGGGCATCTGCAGCACAATCTCTCCAGTGCGCGGATTGAAGATCGGCTCTTCGGTTTCGGCTCCCTTTTCGAGCTTCGAGCCGATCAGCATCGCCATATCCATAGCCCAGTCTCCTTTCTGCATTTTCTATTTGCCCGCGCCCGAGACTTGATCGCCCTCGCGCGTCAGGTAGTAGGCGGCGACGATCGGGATCAGCGTCACGAGCACCACAACCATCGCCACCACGTTCGTGACCGGCCGCTGACGCGGCCGCACGAGTTCTTCCAGCATCCAGATCGGCAGTGTCTGTTGCTGCCCAGCCGTGAAGGTGGTGACAATCACCTCGTCAAACGACAGCGCAAAGGCCAGCATCCCGCCCGCGAGCAGCGCCGTACCGATATTCGGCAGAACGACATGGCGGAAGGTCTGAAAGCCGTCGGCGCCGAGATCGTACGATGCCTCGATCAGCGAGCCGGACGTGCGGCGGAAGCGCGCGACCGCGTTGTTGTAGACGACGACCACGCAGAACGTGGCGTGGCCGAGCACGATGGTCCACGTTGAGAACGGAATATCCATCAGCGAGAAGGCCGACCGCAACGAGATGCCGGTGATGATGCCGGGCAACGCGATCGGCAGGATGATGAGGAGTGATATGACCTCGCGGCCGAAAAAGCGCGAGCCGCTCACCGCAGCAGCGCACAATGTTCCGAGCACGATCGCGATCAGGGTTGCGATCGCCGCGACCTTCACCGACACCGTCAGCGCCTCCCAAACGTCGGGCCGATTCCAGGTTACCCCGAGCCACTGTGTCGTAAAGCCGGGCGGCGGCCATTGGTAGGTTTTGTCTTCAGTGGTGAATGCGTACACAAAGATCAGGAGAATCGGCACGTGCAAGAACAGAAGGCCGCAGGCGGTCGCCACCTTCAGCCCGAGCGGCGCGGATGCTTTGCGATCAGATCGCATCGAACGCCCCCATGCGCTTGGCCATCCACAGATAGAGGCCCATGACCACGATCGGCACGACTGTGAATGCGGCGGCGAGCGGGATGTTTCCGGCTGTTCCCTGATGGGCGTAGACAGCCTGTCCGATGAACAGGTGCGAGGTGCCTATGATTTTCGGAATGATGTAGTCGCCAAGCGTCAGAGAGAACGTAAAGATCGATCCTGCGGCGACGCCCGGCAACGCCAGCGGGAAGATCACGTTCCAGAAACTACGCCCTGGCGAGGCTCCCAGATCGGCCGACGCCTCAATGAGGCTCACGGGAATGCGCTCAAGTGACGCCTGGATTGGCAAGATCATGAAAGGCAGCCAGACATAGACGAAAACGATGAACGTGCCCGTGGACGACACCGACAACGAGTTGCCGCCGACGATCGGCAGCGCCAGCCAAGCCTCGAGCAGGCCCGTCAGGTGCAGCTTTGCAAGAGCCCAGTTGAGAATGCCTTCCTTTGAGAGGATGAGCTTCCAGGCATAGATCTTGACCAGATAGCTCGACCACAGCGGCAGCATGATTCCGAGATAGAACAATGCCTTCCACTTGCCGCGGGCATACCGGGCCGCATAGTAGGCGATCGGAAACGCGACGACGGCGGATGCGATCGTCACCAGCGTGGCCATCACGACGGTACGAATCATGATGTCCAGGTTGGAGGGCTGTAGCAGTTCGCCGTAGGTTTTCAGCGTGAACTCACGCTTGATCATCCCCGAATATTCATCGATCGAGAAGAAGCTCTGCAGCAGAAGCGCAAACAGCGAGCCGAGGTAGACAATGCCGAGCCACAGAACCGGCGGCAGCAGCATGAGAAACAGCAGCAGCTTTGGCTTGCGCCAGAAGAGATCGGACAGGGCGCCCAGCACGCCGTTGCGCGCGGTGAGAACCGCCGGCGCGCTCCGATCGCTCAGCGCAACCGTATCGCTCATACGTCGGCCTCCATCACATGCAGCGCGTTGGCGCCAAAGGAAAGGACGACGTCCGCTCCCTGCTCCGGCACGGTCACGCCGGCCGGTACCGTCGCATGCAGCCGCAATCCTTCCGCGTCCAATCCGAGGCGCGTCGCCGCGCCGATATAGCTCACCGACACCACGCGCGCCGGGATGCCTGTGCCGTTGGTCTGGGTGCTCACGCGGATCGCCTCAGGCCTTAGGCTTCCCCAGCCGTCACGCTGGCAATGGCGTTTGACGAAGTCCGGCGGCACAACATTGGAGGAGCCGACGAAATCGGCCACGAACCGGGAAGCCGGGCGAGTGTAGATGTCCTGCGGCGTGCCTACTTGCATGATGCGGCCATCGTTGAAGACTGCGACGCGATCCGCCATCGACAGAGCTTCGCCCTGGTCATGCGTTACGAAGATGAAAGTGATCCCGAGCGATTTCTGCAGCGCCTTCAGCTCTTCCTGCATGTTCTCGCGCAGTTTCAGGTCGAGCGCGCCAAGCGGTTCGTCCAGCAGCAGAACCTTGGGCCGGTTGATGAGCGCACGCGCGAGTGCAACACGCTGGCGTTGCCCTCCGGAAAGCTGCCCAGGCTTACGCGTGCCGTAGCCCGGCAAGCGGACGAGCGCCAGCGCGTCCTCCGCAGTCCGTATCCGCTCTGTCTTGGAGACACCTTTCACCTTCAGTCCGTAGGCCACATTGTCCAGTACATTCATATGCGGGAACAGTGCGTAGTCCTGGAACACGGTGTTGACGTTGCGCCGATACGGCGGAACGCCCTCGGCACGTTCGCCGAAGATCGAGATGGCGCCGGCGGTTGGATGTTCGAAACCAGCGATGAGGCGAAGACAGGTGGTTTTACCCGACCCGGATGGCCCGAGCATGGCGAAGAACTCGCCGGGCTGTACCTCCAGGTCGACCGAGTCGACCGCTTTTACGCTGCCGAAATGGCGCGATACGTTCTCGAATGAAACGGCGGCGATCATGCTTTGCCCGCGTTGCTTGTATGATCCGGCGCTCGGCCTACGGCGCCTGTCGGTGGCCAGCACGCGCTTGAGATCTCGTGGCCAGTCGCGGCAACCCTTAAGGGTTCGTCGCGCCTGGCCACCTTTGCCGCGGAATTGCACCGCGGCATCAGGCTTCAACGCCCTCCGATGACGCCGATGTAGTCCGAGACCCAGCGGTAGTAGGGCACGCACTTGTCGCCCTGCGTCGCGCATTTCGTTGTTGGCGTCGTCCAGAAGCGAACCTTCGAGAAGTTGTCGAAGCCATTTGTCGAGCAGCCCTCTTTGGTCTGCATTCCGCGTCCGTCCGTGCACGCCGCCGGAACCGCCGGATTGGCCCCGAACCAGGCCGAGAGGTCGCTCTGCAGGTTGGATGCAAGCGAATGCTCCATCCACATGTATGAGCAGTTCGGATTACGTGAGTCGACGTGCATCATGGTCGTGTCGGCCCACCCGGTGACACCCTCGTCCGGGATCGACGATGCGACCGGTTGATTCTGGCTCTTGAGCAGGTTGACCTGGAATGGCCACGAGCCCGACGCGACAACGCCTTCGTTCTTGAAATCGTCGATTTGGATGAAGGCATCGTGCCAATATCGGCCGACCAGCTTGCGCTGTGCGCGCAAGAGTTCGAGCGAGGCCTTGTACTGCGCGTCGTTCAGCTCATAAGGGCTCTTGATGCCAAGATCGGGCTTGTGCGTCATGAGATAGAGCGCCGCGTCTGCAATGTGGATGGGGCCGTCATAGGCCTGAACGCGCCCCTTGTTCGGTTTGCCATCCGGCAACGCCATCTCCTCGAATACCACCTTCCAGCTCTTCGGCGGGTCCTTGAAGACTTTGGTGTTGTACATCAGAACGTTCGGCCCCCACATGTAGGGAACGCCGTAGTGCACGCCGTCGACCGTATGCCAAGGCGCCTTCTTGAGGCGCTCGTCGATTGTTCCCCAACTCTTGATGAGGCTGATATTGATCGGTTGCACCCGCTTGCCGGCAACGAGCCGCAATGAGGCGTCGCCAGATGCGGTCACGAGGTCGAAGCCGCCTTCATTCATCAACGCCACCATCTCGTCGGAGGTGTTGGCGGTCTTTACATTGACTTTGCAACCGGAAGCTTGCTCGAATTTTGTGACCCAATCGAACTTCCTGTCGGTCTCGCCGCGCTCGATATAGCCCGGCCAGGCGACGATGGTAAGTTGCCCTTCGGCCTTCCCGATTTCCTTGATTTGCGCCGCGGATGGATTCGCAAGCGCCAGCGTCAACGTAACGCCACTCAGCAATGCGAGTATCGACTTCATCAACACCTCCCAGGTCCAGGCGGCTGCATTTTCGAGGCAGCACGGTCCTCGCACAGAGCGTGTCGGCAAATGCAAGCTTTCGCAAATTCATTTATCAGAGGGTGGGTTTCGCTTTTTCCGATAGCGTGCCGTTATGGTCGCTGCCGTGCGCTGCGCTGGCCTTGCGCTATGCCTATGAAGTCGCGCGCGTTTTGCGTGAGACCTGACCCGCGCCGCCACGTCATGCCGATTTGAACTGCCGGCAGTGAGCCGGAGACGTCGCGCGACTCGATGCGATCGCCTTCCAGAGACCAGGGCCGGTAGACAAGATCGGGCAGCAGTGCGAGTCCGGCGCCCGTGGCCACCAGGCTGCGCACCGCCTCGACGGATCGCGTGCGGAAAGCAATCTTGGGGCGGGTTCCGAATGCGGCGAGCAGTTTGCCCGTATTTTCCTCCACCTCATCAATTGTCAGCATGATAAGGGGCTCGGAGAGAATGTCTGCAAGCGCGATGCTGTCGGCGCTTGCAAGTGAATGTCCGAGCGGCAGCCACAAACGATAGGGCGAGACTTCGACGATCTCGGCGTCGATTGCGAGGCGGTCGCGCAGGTTCGACACCACCATGACGGCAACATCCAGTTCGCCGCCGATCAAGAGGTGCTCGAGGTAGTCGCCGTTGTCTTCGATGGCGTTGACCTCAACCGACGGAAACGCACGGCGATAGCGCGCCAGAAGATCCGAGAGCACGTAGCCGGCGACGAGCGAGGTAACGCCGAGCTGTAGGCGGCCACCACGGTTCGAAGCTTGCTCGGAGAAGCTCCTGCGTGCATCGGAGATATCCGTCAGGATGCGCGTCGCGTGGCGCAGGAGCTGATGGCCTTTGTGGGTAATAGACAGGCCGCGCGGGTGACGTTCAAATAGCTTTACGTTCAGATCGGCCTCGAGCTCCTTGATCGCCTCGGTGACGGACGATTGCGAGATCGACAGCGCTTGCGCGGCATGGGAAACCGTGCCGGCCTCGGCCACCGCGACAAAGAACTGAAGCTGTCTGATCGTGAACGCCATGACGGGATTAAGCACCAATATTGCCGCGGAAGAAAGCTCCAGCCGCGAGCGGCAGATCGACGACCACAGTATCAATGCGAGGAATGGCGCCATGAGGTGGCGCCTGAAAAAACCGTCAAAGAGCAAAAAAGACGTGACCGAGAAAGCGGGTTTATTGTCCCTGGCGCAAGCTCGGTTCTGATCGAAGCAGAACCGAAGGACTACTGAACGTCCCGCACGACGCGAAAACCGTTGGCGAAATAGCGCACGTCGAGATCGTAGCGGTAACGCGCCGCCGAGGTGACCGTATTGGCCTTGTTGGCGAACGATCCGCCGCGCAGCACGCGCTGGCGGCATTGTCCTTGCGTCCAGGCGGAGCCGTCCTTGGGCGCATTCTTGTAATTGTCGTTCCAGCAATCCTCGACCCATTCGTAGACGTTGCCGGATGTGTCGTAGAGCCCGAAGCCGTTCGGCCGGTAGGATCCGGTCCGCATCGTCCGGCGCAGCGAGTCGCCGCAATTGTCGCAATTGGCGTTCGACTTGCCGACCTCTTTGCCCCACCAGTAGGTGGTCGTGGTGCCGGCCCGCGCCGCATACTCCCATTCGGCCTCGCTTGGCAGGCGGTAGTTGCGGCCGGTCTTCTGCGTCAGCCACAGAACAAACGCCTTGGCGTCCTCCCAGCTCACGTCGATGACCGGCTGATCGCCGCGACCCCAGCCGCGATCGTCCGGCCGGTGCCTGCATTTGCCGTCCGAGACGCACGCATCCCACTCGGCGAAACTGGTTTCGCGCCGTTCGATCGCGAAGTTCTTGGCAATGGTGACCCGGTGCTGCGGCGCCTCGTACGGGCTGTCCTTGCCGCCCATGTCAAACTCGCCTGATGGCACCACCACCATTTCCGGGCAATCCGGACAATCTCGGAACAGCTCGCCCGGTTCGGGCGGTGCGGCCGACTGGGCGGCGGCCGGTCCGGCCGCGAGCAGAAATATCAAAAAAGCAAAAAATCTGAACATCGTACCCTCGGCCTCAATTGCGCCGGTCGTCCCGCGCGCCGCCTGTCGGTCCATCGTGCCCGCAACACTCCATAAAATCAAAAGTCGCAGTGTCGCTATCGTCAGTTAGTTTGGTGGTATTATAATACTCCAGATCGCCTCATTCCATAATCAAATCGACGAGAGCTTGGGCGCAAGGGTGTGGTCCGCCCGCGGGCAGGGGACGATATTCAATGGCGCAAATCCAGTGTACTATTTCACAGACGCATTTCAGTTCTTGAGTTATTTGAGATTTTGGCAGCCGGCCTGTCTGATTTTAGGAGGTGTGCGCGTGTTCTCGAAAGTATCGACCGGAATTGCTGTCTCGCTTTTGATGCTGGCAGGAACGATCGGACCGAGCCACGGACAACAAAAGCCGGTTGGTGGTCCCAATCCCTCTCCCCCGGGTGCAGCCGTTTACTTTGTTGGCCTCAAGGATGGTCAGACGGTACCGACCACCTTCACCGTGAATTTCGGCCTCAAAGGCATGGGCGTCGCGCCCGCCGGCTCCGACAAGGCGAACGCCGGACACCACCATTTGCTGATCGACACCGAGCTGCCGCCGCTCGATCAGCCGATCCCGAGCGACTTCAATCATCTGCATTTTGGCGCGGGGCAAACCGAGGCCGAAGTGACCTTGCCGGAAGGCGAGCACACGCTGCAGCTGGTGCTGGGCGACAAGGACCACATTCCGAATACGATTCCGGTGATCTCCGAGCGGATCAAGATTCGCGTGGTTGCCGCCTCCCAGGTGCCTGCGGCGTCGGCATCTGCCGCGGCGCCCGCCACGACAACCCCCGCCAGCGCGGGCCGCAAAAAATCTCCTGAAGGCGCCAAGGTATATTTCGTCTTTCCGAAGAATCGCGGCTATGTCACGCCGAACCCGGTCATCCGTTTCGGCCTGATCGGCATGGGCGTTGCACCCGCCGGCTTCGAGAAGGTCAACACCGGTCACCACCATTTGCTGATCGATACCGACGTTCCGAACCTCGACCTGCCGATTCCCGCCGACTTCAATCATCTGCATTTCGGCGCCGGCCAGACCGAAGCCAAGATTACGCTTCCGCTCGGCAAGCATACGCTGCGATTGCTGCTCGCCGACGAACTCCACATCCCGCACGATCCGCCGTTGCTGTCGGAACCGATCACGGTCACGGTCACCGCCAACGGTCGTCCGCCTGCGAAGAGGAAGTATCGCAAATATCGTCGCTATTACTAAAGGGGGCAGTTCCGGAGCCTGATATGAGCACACGTCGTCCGATCTGGATTGCAGCTCTGTATAGTCTCGTGCTGCTGACCTGTTCGATCAGCGTTGCGAAGGCTGACCGGCGCGTTGCGCTGGTTGTAGGCAACTCGAACTACAGCAATGCGAGCCTGTTCCTGGCTAATCCGAAGAACGACGCCACGGACGTTGCCGCGGCACTCCGCGGGGTCGGTTTCGAAGTGTTGCAGGCGATCGACGCCAACAAGCGCGATCTCGACCTGAACATGGCCAAATTCGCCAGGTTGGCGACCGACGCCGACGCCGCGCTGTTCTATTACGCCGGTCATGCCGTCCAGTATCAGGGCCGCAACTTCCTGATGCCGACCGACGCCGAAGTCGAGGACGAGATCAGCTTCCGTTACCAGATGACGCCGCTCGACGACGTGCGCGCCGCGCTCGACCGCGGCGACGGCGTCAAGATCGTGATCCTCGATGCGTGCCGCAACAATCCGATCGTCAACGCGCTTCGCCGCAAGAAGAAGTCCGGCGACAGCCGCGCCATCGATGCCGTGCGCGGCGGGCTCGCCAAGATCGACAAGGCCCAGGGCATGGTGGTGGCCTATTCCACCGCGGCGGATGAAGTCGCCGCCGACGGCGACGGCCGCAACAGCCCGTTCACCAGCGCCTTCCTGAAGCGGCTCAAGGAGCCCGGCCTCGAAATCGAACAATTGTTCCGCCGCGTCGCCGCCGACGTCAACGCTCAGACCGGCGGCCGCCAGCGCCCGGAAACCTACGTGTCGCTGCTGAGCAATTACTACCTCAACCAGACCGACCGGATCGCGTTCGACAAGATCAAGGACTCGCCCGATCCCGCCGTGCTGCAGGACTTCATCGCCAAGTTCTCGACGTCGAGCTACGTGCCGGAGGCGCAAAACCGCATCCAGCGCATCGAGGCCGCCATTCGCGAACGCCAGAACCAGGAGGCCCGTCAGCGCGAAGCGGCAAGGCTTGCGGAAGAGCAGCGCAAGGCCGAACGCGAAGCGATGATGCGCAAATTGGCCGAGCAGGAAGAAGCGCTGCGCAAGCAGGAGACCCTTCGCGCGCAGACGGCAGCCGAGAAAGTTCGCAAGGAACGCGAGGCCGCGCAGGCGCAGGAAGAGCAGCGCTTGCGGCTCGTGGCCGAGAATGAGCGCAAGGAGCGGGAAGCCGCCAAGGCCCAGGAAGAGCAACGCGTGAAGCTCGCGGCCGAGCGGGAGCGCAAGCTGCGTGAAGAGGCTGCGCAATTGCTGGCCGAGCAGGCGCGGACCAAGATCGCCGCGATCGATCGGAAGGAGCCGACCAGTCCGTCGCTCGCCGGCATATCGACCGACATCCGGACGCTGCCGCCGACTGACGCCGCGCCGGCGCCTGGCGATCCCTGTGATCGCGACAGCGCCATGCTGGCGCAGTTGCGCAGCAACCCGTCGATCGAGGCGGTCACCGAATTGGAACGGAGCCTGAGCTGCGAGAAATTGCGTGCCCAGATCCTGCGGTTGCGGGAAAGCCTCTCGGCGGTCGCCAACGCGGCGCCGGCCATCGCCGCCCAGATTAAGCCTGTCGTTGAAAAAATTGCGCCGCCGCCGGCCTTGGTTATTGCGCCACCGCCGCCGCCGGCCGCCCCGAAACAGGAAGCCGCCCCGAAGCCGCCGGAACCGAAGGTCGCCGTTGCGACTGTCGCACCGGCACCCGAATGCAAAAAGGACGAAGCCAGGCTTGCCAAGGTCCGCGCCAATCCCTCGCACGCCGATCTGGCCGCGCTGGAGCGTGACCTCAGCTGCGAGCGGTTGCGCCCGCAAATCGTGCGGCTGCGCGAGAGCCTGCCCAAGGAAATCGCGAAGGAAGTGGCGAAACCGGACGAGCCGTCGGTTGCGGCCAATCCGCCAACCCTTCAATCCGCTCAGTCCGCGCCATCAGGGGCGAAGCCGGCGCAGCCCGCGCCGATTGTCCCGGTCCGAAGCTGTGACGAGGAGAGGGCCACCTTGGCCAAGCTACGCGCCAGCCAGTCACGCGAGGATGTGGTTCGATTCGAGCGCGAACTCGCCTGCGAGCAGTTGCGGCCTCAGGTCATACGGCTGCGGGAAAGCCTGTCCGGAGGCTAGTCAGGACGGGCTCCCACAGCCTCGGCCGAAGCACTTAATTCCTCCATATTGCGGTGGCCTAAGCCCCCGATGAGCCCCGCCAATGCGCTTCTCTCAGTGTTTCTGGGCTGTAACTCTTTGAATCAAAACGTGTCCGGATAGCGAGGATGGCGTTCGCCACACTTGTGGCGGCGTGCTAGAGAACCGCCGGGGCAATACTGGGGGATTGATTTGTTGGGGTCGACAATATGAGTTCCAAAGGGTCCGGGTCGGATGCGAAAGCCGGCGCCACGCCTGAATTGCGCGTTGGCGTGATCGGTGCCGGCGTGATGGGCAGCAACCATGCCCGCGTGCTGGCGGGGCTGCCCGGCGTCACGCTGGTCGGCATCGTCGACCCGCTGCCGGAGCATCGCCTGCGCGCCACCGAACTCGCAGGCTGCCGCGCTTTCGAGGGTCTCGAAGAATTGCTGGCCGAGGGCGTCGATGCGGTCACGATCGCGGCCCCGACCCATCTGCATCATGAGGTCGCGCTCGCCTGCATCGCGCGCAAGATCCATATTCTGGTCGAGAAGCCGATTGCGCCCACGGTCGAGGAGGGGCGGGACATCGTCGACGCTGCGCATCGCGCCGGTGTCACACTGATGGTCGGCCATGTCGAGCGCTTCAATCCGGCGGTCGCGGCGATCAAGCAGGCGATCTCGGGCGAGGACATCCTTTCCATCGGCATCACCAGGGTCGGGCCGTTTCCGCCGCGGATGTCGAATGTCGGCGTCGTCATCGATCTGGCCGTGCACGATATCGACCTGATCCGCTGGTTCACCGAATCCGACATCGTCGAGGTGCAGCCGCAGCTCTCCAGCGCGATCGCCGAGCGCGAGGACATCGCGCTGCTGCAGTTCCGCACCGCCTCGGGCGTGCTCGCCCATATCAACACCAACTGGCTGACGCCGTTCAAGGCGCGCAACGTCACGGTCGCGACCCGCGGCAAATATGTGATGGGCGACTTGCTGACGCGTCAGGTGACGGAGTGCTTCGGCTTCAAGCCCGACGGCAGCTATTCGATGCGTCATCTGCCGGTCGGCCATGACGAGCCGCTGCGCGCCGAATTGATTGCGTTCCTCGATGCCGTCCGGTCAGGCAATGTGCCGGCGGTTACCGGCGACGAGGGCGTGGCCAGCCTGGAAATCGCTATCCGCTGCCTCGAAGCGCCGGCCCGGCCCGCGGCTTCCTCCGCGCGCAAGGGTCCTCGCCGCGTCGCCGGCTGATCTTGACCGGCAACCAGCCGGACCTATCAATGAGAGGATTACATGAACCAACATGTGCTAGCTCAACCCATCGCGTTCACTGACATCGTTGCGCAGCGGCGCGGTCTTGGAAGCCGCATCGATGATGCCGTTGCGCGCGTATTGGAACATTGTCAGTTCATCAACGGGCCGGAAGTCGCTCGGCTGGAGGCGGATCTCGCGGCTTTTTGCGGCGCGAAGCACGTGGTGGCGTGCGCGAGTGGCACCGACGCATTGCTGATGGTCTTGCTCGCCAGGAAAGTTGGACCAGGCGACGCCGTCCTTTGCCCGTCATTTACCTTCTGTGCGACGGGAGAAGTCGTTGCACTTCTTGGCGCGACCCCGATTTTCGTGGATGTAGACGAGGAAACCTTCAACATCGACATCGCTTCGTTGAAGGACGGGATCTCCGTAGCGAAGAAAATGGGACTCAAGGCAAGGGCGATTATTCCGGTCGATCTGTTTGGGCAGCCGGCCGACCATGACGCGCTTGCCGAGGTCGCCGAAGCGGAGAACTTGTTCATCCTCGATGATGCTGCCCAGAGCTTTGGCGCTTCGTACAAGGGACAACCGCTGGGGACGTTCGGTCTTGCAACCGCGACCAGCTTCTTTCCCGCCAAGCCGCTGGGCTGTTATGGCGATGGAGGCGCGATCTTTACCGATGATGCGGAGCTGGCGGATACCTTGCGAAGTGTGCGCGTGCATGGCCAGGGATCCGACAAGTATGATAACGTCAGGCTAGGCCTTACGGCGCGGATCGATACTATTCAGGCGGCGATCCTGATTGAAAAACTAAAGATATTCCCGGGCGAGATCGCAGCTCGGGATGCTGTTGCCAAACGTTACAGTGCGGGGCTTGGCAATATGGTGATCGTGCCTCGCGTGCGTCAGAACTGTACTTCTGTGTGGGCGCAATACACGATTCGCCTTCCAGGCGGCGTCCGCGATGATGTGGCTGCTTTACTCAAAGCTCAGGGAATTCCGACGGCAATCTATTATCCGAAGTCGTTGCACCAGCAGACTGCCTACCGGAACTTCCCGGTGGCCCAAGGCGGCCTGCCGATTAGTGAAAGACTTTCCGGGGAGGTTCTCAGCCTGCCGATGCACGCCTATCTCGACGAGGCGACGCAGGATCGCGTTATCGAGGCGGTGCGCGGCGCGCTTTCGTCCTGATTTGGCGAATAGCATTCGCGTGAAGAAGGCGCGTCGAGACAAATATAGTTCTCGGTTCTGATGCAATCAGAACCGAATATGCGCTAGAAGCGGGCTCATGCTTGGGCGCATTTTCACCGTCGGCGGCTATACGCTTCTTTCGCGCGTGACCGGTTTTGCGCGCGACATCATGCTCGCGGCGATCCTCGGTGCGGGGCCGGTCGCGGACGCGTTCTTCGTGGCGCTGCGCCTGCCCAATCATTTTCGCGCCATCTTCGCCGAAGGCGCCTTCAACGCCGCGTTCGTGCCGGCCTATGCCCATCTTCACGGGCAGAACGTAACCTCGGCAAAACTGTTCGCCGATCGCATCTTCACGCTGTTGTTCGGCGCCCAGGTCGTGCTGCTCGTGGTGGCGTGGCTGTTCATGCCGCAGGTGATCGGCCTGCTGGCGCCGGGATTTGCCGACGATCCGGCGCGCGGCGAACTGGCGATTGCACTGACGCGGATCACCTTTCCCTATCTCTTGCTGATCACGCTGGTGACGCTGTACGGCGGCATGCTCAACGTCATGCATCGCTTTGCCAGTGCGGCGGCGGCGCCGATCTTTCTCAATCTGTCGATGATGGCGACATTGGCGCTGGCCGCGTTCTTTCCCGGCGCCGGCTATGCCGCCGCATGGGGCGTCCTGATCGCCGGCATCCTCGAATTCCTGCTGCTGGCGGGTGACGCGGCGAAGAACGGCATCCTGCCGAAGTTCAGCATGCCCCGGCTCGACAATGATGTCCGCGCTTTCTTCCGCGCGCTGGGGCCGGCGACCATCGGCTCGATGGGAACACAGGTGGCGCTGTTCGCCGACACCATCATCGCGACGTTTCTCGCCGCCGGCGCGCTGTCGGCGCTGTATTATGCCGACCGCCTCAACCAGTTGCCGATCGGCGTGATTGGGATCGCGATCGGCACGGTGCTGCTGCCGGAATTGTCGCGGCGCCTGGCGGCGCAAGACGATGCCGGCGCCGCCAAGGCGCAGCGGCGGGCGTTCAACTTCACGCTGTTGTTTTCTATACCGTTCGTCGCCGCGTTCCTCACGGTGCCTGACGTGATCATGCGCGCGATGTTCGCGCGTGGCGCGTTCTCGAAAGCCGATGCCGCAGCAGCGGGCGCGACACTGGCGGCCTATGCCGTCGGGCTCATTCCCTTCGTGATGATCCGCAGCGCGGTCGCCACCTTCTATGCCCGCAAGGACACCGCGACGCCGGTCAAGGCGGCGCTGACTGGCGTTGCCGTCAACGTCGCCCTGAAAGTCGCGTTGATGGGGCCGCTCGCCCAGATCGGTCTCGCGCTCGCAACCGCCATCGGCGCCTGGGTCAATCTGCTGCTGGTACTTGGTTTTGCAGTGCGAAGAGGATTTCTCGAACTGGACCGCGAGTGGCTCAGATCGCTCGCCAAGTTCGCGATATCCGGCATCGTGCTTGCCATAGCCCTTTGGCTGACCGCGCGTTTCGCCACCATTTATTTCGCGCAAGTGAGCTCGTTCCGCGACGAACTCGCATTGCTGTTACTTATGGTGAGCGGCATCTTTGTCTATGGTGTTTCGATCCTCGTCCTGTTCGGCAGAGGCTGGATTTTCTCGCTGATCCGCGGCTAAACCCGTTTGCGCTTGGCGGCGAACCACGCCAATATGGCGCGAAACAATCAGGCTATTGGAGATACGATGGCAGCTCCCATCAAGTTCGGCGTCGGTCATAGCGTCCGCCGCAAGGAAGACGATGCGCTCATTCGCGGCAAGGGCCGCTACACCGACGACGTCTCGCCGTCTCCCGCGCTGCATGCGCTGATGCTGCGCTCGCCGCATGCGCACGCCAAGTTCACCATCAATGTCACGAAGGCCCGCGGCATGCCCGGGGTCGCCGCGGTGCTGATCGCCGACGACGTCAAGGATCTCGGCGATCTGCCGTGCCTGTTCAATTTCGAAGTCGATCCGTTCACCGGACCTCCGTACCCGATCCTCGCCAGGGATGAAGTCCGCCACGTCGGCGATTCCATCGCCTTCGTGGTCGCCGACACCATCGACCATGCCCGCGATGCGATCGAGGCGATCGAGGTCAACTGGACGCCGCTGCCGGCGGTGGTCGGCCTTGTCAACGCCGTCAAGAAAGGCGCGCCGCAGGTCTGGCCCAATCATGCCGGCAATTTGCTGTTCGACGTGCCGATCGGCGACAAGGCGGCAACCGAGGCTGCGTTTGCAAAAGCGCATGCGGTCGCCGAAGTGTCGATCGTCAATCCGCGCGTCATCACCAACTTCATGGAAACGCGCGCGGCGGTCGCCGAATACGACGCCAAGAAGGATCATCTGACGCTGACGATCGGCAGCCAGGGCAGCCATCGCCTGCGCGAGATCATCGGCGGCATGGTGCTCAAGATGCCGCTGGAAAAAATGCGGGTGATCTGCCCCGACGTCGGCGGCGGCTTCGGCACCAAACTGTTTCCGTACCGCGAATATGCGCTGATCTCGGTCGCGGCGAAACGGCTGAAGAAGACCATCAAATGGACCGCCGACCGCTCCGATCACTTCGTGGGTGACGCGCAGGGGCGCGACAACGTCACGGTCGCGAAGATGGCGCTCGCCGAGGACGGCAAGTTCCTGGCGATGGACGTCGACCTGATGGGCGACATGGGCGCGTATCTGTCGACCTTCGGTCCCTACATTCCGCACGGCGGCGCCGGCATGCTGCCCGGCCTCTACGATATCCAGATCTTCCATTGCCGCGTCCGCACCGTGTTCACCAACACCGTGCCGGTCGATGCCTATCGCGGCGCGGGCCGCCCCGAGGCGGCTTACGTGATCGAACGGCTGGTGGACGCCTGCGCGCGAAAGCTCGGCATGACGCCCGATGCGATCAGGCGCAAGAATTTCATCCCGCCGAAGGCGCTGCCCTACAAGACCATCACCGGCAAGGTCTACGACTCCGGTGATTTCGCCGCGCATATGAAGCGCGCGATGGAAGTCGCCAACTGGAAGGAATTTCCCAAGCGCGCCAAGGCCGCCAAGAAGGCGGGGCTGGTGCGCGGCATTGGCCTTGCAAGTTATGTCGAGATCTGCGGCACCATGGGCGATGAAACCGCCAACGTGGCGCTCGATCCCAACGGCGACGTCACCATCCTGATCGGCACCCAGTCGAGCGGGCAGGGCCATCAGACCGCCTATGCGCAGTTGATCGCAGAACAGTTCGGCTTGCCGCCCGAGCGCGTGCACATTGTGCAGGGCGACACCGATCGCGTCGCCACCGGCCTCGGCACAGGCGGTTCGGCCTCGATCCCGACCGGGGGCGTCAGCGTGCAGCGTGCGGCCCACGACCTCGGCGGCAAGCTGAAGGAGATCGCGGCCGAAGCACTGGAAACCAGCGCTGCCGACCTCGAGATCAGCGACGGCCGAATCCGGATCGCCGGCACCGACCGTTCGGTGAGTTTCGCCGATCTGGCCAAACGTCCTGATGTCGATCCGTCAAAGCTGAACGCGAGTGCGACCTTCAACCAGGCCGACGGCACCTACCCGAACGGCACCCATCTGGCCGAAGTCGAGATCGATCCGGCCACCGGCATCATCAAGATCGTCAACTACGTGATCGTCGACGATTTCGGGGTGACGCTCAATCCGCTGCTGCTGGCCGGCCAGGTCCATGGCGGCGCCATGCAGGGGATCGGCCAGGCCCTGATGGAGCAGGCGGTGTTCGGCAGCGACGGCCAGCTCGTCACCGGCACCTTCATGGATTATGCGATGCCGCGCGCGGCCGACGGCCCGTCCTTCCACTTCGAAACCCACAACGTTCCCTGCACCACCAATCCGCTCGGCGTAAAGGGCGCGGGCGAGGCCGGTGCGATCGGCTCCTGCCCGGCGGTGGTCAATGCGATCGTCGAGGGGCTGTGGCGCGAGTACAAGATCGACCACATCGACATGCCGGCGACCGCCGAGCGGGTCTGGATCGCGATCCGGGAGGCCCAGCGCCGGCATAACCTCTGAATATTGTGTTGAAGTTGGAATGAATCTAAACTCGCGGTGTTGGCTAGGTCAGGCAAGGTCCACGGCGGTCGCGGGCCAGCTTGTGTCATAAAAGAGGGGTCTAGCGAATGAAACGGGTTTTGGTGGTTGCAGGAGCACTGTTGCTCAGTGTTGGCGCAGGCGTGGCGCAGCAGGATCCCGTCAAGGATGCCCAGAACGTCATGAAGGCCAACGGAAAGAACCTCGGCGGCGTGCTGAGCCCGATGTTCAAGGGCGAAAAGCCCTACGATCAGGCCGCGGTCGATGCCGCGCTCACCCAGCTCAACGATACCGCAAAGAAGCTCCCGACCATGTTCCCCGCCAGCGTCAAGGACGCCAAATGGGAGGGTGACTACGCCCCCTCGCCAAAGATCTGGGAAGACAAGGCTGGCTTTGACGCCAAGGTCGCCAGCTTTACCAAGGTGGTGGCCGAGGCCAAGGCCAAGATCAAGGACCTCGACTCGCTGAAAGCGAATTTCCCCGGCATCGGCAAGGAATGCGGCGCCTGCCACGAGACCTACCGTCTCAAGAAGGGCTAGCCCTTCGGTTGACCAGACAGGAAGGGGCTGGACGCGTGATGTGTCCGGCCTCTTTCTTATTCGCGGGCGCGAACGCTTACCTCGCTCATCAATTCGGTGTGAAGTGGACTTCATCACCTGGGTATGAAGCCTGCTTCACCGTCGTGTGAAACTCACCACTTGGCCGCGGATTTCGCCGCGCGGATCAGCGGCGGTTTGTTGCCGAGACGGCCTAGAGTTGTCGAAATTTCGTGGAAGCTTCCGGCTGAAATTGCGTACATACTGGCCGCCATATCAAAACGCCCGATGACGGATTGGTGAATGCTGAAACGACTGTTCCTTCTGGCCGTTCTGGCAGCCATCGCCGGGCTTGGCATTTTCTGGTGGCTGACCATACCGGCGGTCGTCGCTGCGAGTTCATTGCCAGCCTACAAGCCTAACCTCGCCAACGGCCTCACAGCGTTCAATGCCGGCGGATGTTCGTCCTGCCACGCCGTGCCGAACCAGCCCGATCGCCTCAAGCTCGGCGGTGGATTGCCGATTCCGTCTCCGTTCGGCACCTTCAACGTTCCCAATATCTCGCCCGATCCCAACGATGGCATCGGACGATGGAGCGAGGCCGATTTCGTCACCGCCATGCTCAAGGGCACGTCGCCGTCGGGCCTGCATTATTTTCCGGCGTTTCCCTACGCGTCGTACGAACATGCGAAGGTCGAAGATGTCAGGGATCTCTTTGCCTATCTGAAGACGCTGGCACCGGTGGCCGGCAAGACGCGCGACCATGACGTGCCGTTTCCGTTCAACATTCGCCGCAATGTCGGGGTGTGGAAATTCCTGTTCACGGACGGCAAGCCATTCGTGCCGGACGCCAGCAAATCGGCGCAATGGAATCGCGGCGCGTATCTCGTCAACAGCCTCGGTCATTGCGCGGAGTGCCACAGCCCGCGCAATTTTCTCGGTGGCATCATCGACGCGCAACGCTTTGCCGGCGGACCAAATCCGGAAGGCGAGGGCTGGGTCCCCAACATCACCCAGAAGCGGATGTCGGAGTGGAGCGCGAAGGATTTTTCCTATTTCCTCGAGAGCGGGCAGACGCCCGACGGCGATACCGCCGGCGGCTTGATGACGCGCGTGATCCGCAACACCTCGCAATTGTCCCCGGAGGACCGCACCGCGATGGCGGAATATCTGAAATCGCTGCCGCCGGTGGAGGGACCGCCGCGGCCGAAGAAGGCGGAGAAATCCTGACGTTTTTTTGATGCGAAGTCGCAACCGCGACGGAGCTGCGCTCCCTCTCCCGCTTGCGGGTGCGCTTGCGGGGAGGGCTGGGGCGGGGGTGGTGCCACGAGTCAGACTCTTGGTGAGGACCCCACCCGGCGCTGCCCGCCGACCTCCCCCGCAACCGGGAGAGGTGAAGTCTGCCGCCGGACTAATTCAACCAAAATTCGTTACATCACTCGAACGTATTGACCATGCCGGCCTTGGCAAGTGCCGCCTTGCGTGCGCCCATCCACTCCTCGGCGAGTTTTGCCGGATCGGAAGCCGGGCTGCCCTTCATGTAGTCGGTCCACGCCGCGATCAGGACTTCCTGCCGCTTGAGCAGTGCGTTGTTGTGCTTCTCCTGGTCGTCGCTCCAGGCGCCCACCTCCTTCAGCGCCTTGACCGCGCCCTTGTGCGTCGGCACCGCCCAGTTCTTTGCCTGCGCTTTCACCGCAAGCCCGCTGGCGCCGGGTGCGTTGTCCTTGTAGCCGTCATAGCCGTCGATCATCGCCTTGGTCAGCATGTAGACCTCGTCTTCGGACTGGCTGCCATAGACGCTGTAGATCGGGTATGGATAGGTGCCGACCTCGACCGGCTTGTCCTTGGAAAATTCGCCTGCGCCGCAGGTTGCCTTGTGCTCGGTGAAATACGGGCCGACCTTGCGCATGCGCTCCCATCCCGCCTTGTCGGAGAATGGCATCGCGGGCCAGGTGATGCCGCGCGGCGATGTCTGCAGTTCCTTGGCGGGCCCGGAGATCGTCGAACCGAATACCGCATCGGTATCGTTGTTGATGATGCCTTTCCACATCGCGTTGTTGCCCGCGAACTCGACGATCTTGACGTCCTTGGCCGTCAGATTGGCGAACGCCAGCACGGCAAGCGCATTCTGGTTGAGTGCGGGAGAACCGACCACGAAGCCGATGCGCTTGCCTTTCAGGTCGGCATAGGTCTTGACGCCGATGTCGGCGGCGACCGCCAGTGAAAGGCCGTTGCAGTCGATCGAGCTCAGCGTGATCTGGATGGGCTGCGGTCCCCATTCCCGGGTCGCGAATTCGAACACGCCTTCCTGCGCGAAATAGACGCCGACGCCCATCGCCGAGAGGCTGGCGCGGTTGAGACGCAGCGGTTGCAGGCGAGCGACGTCGTTGCCGGCGGGCAGCACGCGCACGTCAGTGCCATACTTGTCCTTGAACATCTTGCCGACGGCAACCGTGATATTGAAGCCGGATGTCCCGGTGTCATACGCGGTCATCGTCACGTTCGCCGGCAGTTTCACCTGTGCGACCGCCGTCGATGCCGCGACCGTGGTTCCGGTCAGCGCGATGGCCGCAAGCATCATCTTCGGATTGATCATTCATCCCTCCCGTTGCGGCTGACGTTGCAGCCTTGAGACGCTTGTCGCCGAGGATTCCGGGAAGTCAGCCGGAAACAGGCTTTGCGCATTGGCGCGAATGCTCGCGGATTTCCGCGCATACTGCAAGGCAGAAGCAGGGGGTCCCGATCCGCGTCAGCGTGACGCGTTGCGTTGTCCGAAACGGCGGAGGGTGGCAGGTCCTGATTTGCTTGATGACGCTGTCGTCAACCGGTCGAAAGGCTCGGGCGCTGCAGTCAGATCGGCACTCCGCGCAGGCAGAGGTCTGAGGTAGTCCCAATCAGGCGACGCCCTAGCTCCCGCCGAACGCCTTGAAGGTGATGATGGTGTGGGTGTCCTGGATGCCGGGAATGACCTGCACCTTCTCGTTGACGAAATGGCCGATGTCGGTGGCGTTGTCGACGTAGAACTTGACCAGCAGGTCGTAATCACCGGCGGTGGAATAGATCTCCGAGGCGATCTCGGCTTCAGCGAGCGCATTGGCGACCGCGTAGGACTGGCCGAGCTTGCATTTGAATTGGACGAAGAAGGGAACCATGGTTGTCGTCTCCGAAGGGAAGATTTGTGGCCAATATAGCGCTTTCAAGCGAAGTGGATACCGGTTCGCATCAGGAAAACGCGTCGGGGTCAGAAGCTCAAAAACGGAGGCTGATGGCAAGCCAACTTGCTGGCAATGGCCGGCCGCGCTAGGACAGTTTATGGCTCCGAACTCACCAATTCCACGAGGTAGGCGATGACGCCGATCGCGCTGACCATCGCCGGCTCCGATTCGTCCGGCGGCGCCGGAATCCAGGCCGACCTGAAGACGTTTGCCGCGCTCGGCGTCTACGGCGCCTCGGTCATCACGGCGCTGACGGCGCAGAACACGACCGGCGTCAGCGGCATCCATCAGGTGCCGGCGGAGTTCATCACCGCCCAGATCGATGCGGTATTTTCCGATCTTGCCGTCGGCGCGGTCAAGATCGGCATGGTGGCGCAGCCCGCCAGCATAGATGCCATCGTCGCGGGGCTGACGCGCTGGTCGCCGAAGCATGTCGTGCTGGATCCCGTGATGGTCGCGACATCAGGCGATCGCCTGCTGGCTGCGGAAGCCGTCGATGCGCTGCGCACCAAGCTCATTCCGCTCGCCTCGGTCATCACGCCCAATCTGCCGGAAGCGGCGGCCTTGCTCGATGAACCGGTGGCGGAAAGCGAAGCTGCGGTCGAAAATCAAGGCAAGCGGTTGCTGGCGATGGGCTGCCGCGCGGTGCTGATTAAGGGCGGCCACGGGCAGGGCGCCGAGAGCACCGACTATTTTATCGACGCCGGGAAGACCATCACGCTGGCCGCACCGCGCGTCGCCACCAAAAACACCCACGGCACCGGCTGCTCGTTGTCGTCGGCGATTGCGGCGGGCCTCGCGAAGGGCGAGAACATGGAGACCGCCGTCCGCAACGCCAAGGCCTGGATCAGCGCGGCGATATCGGCCGCGGACCGCTTCAGCGTCGGCCGCGGGCATGGCCCGGTGCATCATTTTCATAAGTATTACTGAAGGCAGACGTTACTGGAAGCACCGCTGCAGCCCCGTTTCTGTCCTTGTCCGAATGGCCCATTGGCGGGACCATGCCCGGCGCCTATAATTCAGCGCCTGAAATTCAAGTAAATCGCGACGCCGCCAACGCGCGGACCAGCCGCAATATCCGGGAGAGAAACGCCGTGAGACAAACAACCCTTCGCTATGCCTTATTGACCATTCTGGCGGGCCTTTCCATTGCCGCAAATCCGGCCCAGGCCCAGACATGGCCGGACAAGCCGATCACGTTCGTGGTGCCGTTCGCGGCCGGTGGCGGCACCGACGCTTTCGCGCGCCCGCTCGCAGCCCAGCTCGACACCCAGCTCGGCAAGCGCGTGCTGGTCGAGAACCGCGCTGGCGCCGGCGGCACGGTGGGCGCCTCGGCGGCGTCCAAGGCCGCCCCCGACGGCTACACCTTCTTCATGGGCGCGGCGCATCACGCCATTGCACCCTCGCTCTATCCCAATCTCGACTACGACATCGAGAAGGATTTTGTCGCGGTTGCGCTGATCGCGCGTCCACCGCAGGTGATCGTGGTCAATCCCGAGAAGGTCGCCGCCAAGACGCTCGCTGAGTTCATCGCGTTCAACAAGGCGAACCCGGGTCAGTTGAACTACGGCTCCGCCGGCGCCGGCACCACGCATCACCTCGCGGGCGAACTGTTCAAGATCCTGACCAAGACCAACCTCCAGCACGTGCCCTATCGCGGGGCGGGACCTGCGATGCAGGACCTGATCGCCGGCCACGTGCCTGTCGTGTTCGACGGCATGGGCTCGTCGGCGGGGCCGATCAGGGCCGGGCAGCTCCGCGCGCTCGCGGTCGCCGCGCCGAAGCGGGTGGCGGCTTTCCCCGACCTTCCCACGGCCAAGGAAGCCGGTCTGCCCGATTTTGAAGTGGCGACCTGGTACGGCCTGTTCGCGCCAAAGAACACGCCGCCGGCGATCGTCGAACGCATGATCAAGGAGCTGCAGCAGGCGATGCAGGTGGCTGCGATCAAGGAGGCCTGGGAGCGCAACGGCTCTGATGTTCCTGATGTCACGGGCCCTGCATTCGCGAAGATGGTGTCAGACGAAGTCGTGCGCTGGCGCAAGGTCGTGAAAGAGGCCAATGTGAAGCTGGACTAGAGAGCGTTTTCCTTGCTGTTTTCCTTGGCTCCAATGCGGGCACCGCGCGTCGGTGCCCGCCCGCCTGCGACGTATGGCGCGGTGGCTGAAGTAGCACTTCCACGCTTCCCCCAAAGTTCGCTAAGATGAGGACTGAAGGTCGCGGAAGCCTCTGCCCCGCGCCAATACATTTGCAATCCAGGGAGTGATCACATGAAGCGCCGTACGTTCCTCACAGGCGGCGCCGTGGCCGGCGCTACGACGCTGGTTGCGGCACCCGCGATCGCGCAAGCCGCGCCCGAGATCAAGTGGCGCCTGACCTCGAGCTTTCCAAAGTCGCTCGAGACCATCTACGGCACGGCGCAGACGTTTTCGAAATACGTCGCTGACGCCACCGACAACAAATTCCAGATTCAGACGTTTGCGGCCGGCGAGATCGTGCCCGGCCTGCAGGCGCTCGATGCCGTCAGCACGGCAACTGTCGAGATGGCGCAGACCCCGCTTTATTTCTACATCGGCAAGGAGCCGGCGCTCACCTATGCCACCGGCGCACCCTTCGGCATGAACCATCGCCACCAGCATTCCTGGTGGACGTTCGGCGGCGGCGCCGATCTCTGCAACGAGGCGCTGAAGCCATTCAAGGCGCATGCGATCCTGTGCGGCAATTCCGGCACGCAAATGGGCGGCTGGTTCCGCAAGGAGATCAAGACCGTCGATGATCTCAAGGGCCTCAAATTCCGCATCGCGGGCATGGGCGGCCATGTGCTCGCAAAGCTCGGCATCGTGCCGCAGCAGATCGCGGGCGGCGACGTCTATTCGGCGCTCGAGAAAGGCTCGATCGATGCCGCGGAGTTCGTCGGTCCCTATGACGACGAGAAGCTCGGCTTCTACAAGGTAGCAAAATACTATTACTACCCCGGCTGGTGGGAAGGCGGGGCCATGCTCCACATGATCGTCAACGACGAAAAGTGGAATGCGCTTCCCAAGCAATACCAGGCAGTTCTCAGCCAGGCCGGCGCGGCGGCAGGCGCGTGGATGATCGAGAAATACGACAGCGTCAATCCGGCCGCCCTGAAGCGGCTGATCGCAGGCGGCGCCGAACTGCGCGCGTTCCCGCAACCGGTCATGGAAGCCTGCTACACCGCCACGCAGGACCATCTGAACGAAATCGCCGAGAAGAGCCCGCTCTTCAAGAAGACCAAAGAGAGCCACGACGCCTACATGAAGGAAGTGCTGTTCTACACGCAGATCGCGGAGAATTATTACGACAACTATCTGCTCAGCAAGATGCGCAAGGGCTGAGGACGGGCGCGCGCTCGTCCTGTGAAGCCGGATTACTGGTGCGTCGGTAGCAGGTCCATTCGCCTGATAATTAAAGGGGCTGGGAACGATTGTCTGTTCCGGGCGTCGTTTCTTCGACATTGCCGGAGAGAACCCAGATGATCGGCGAAGGTATTGATGCAAAGCTCGACCAGGCCAAGGAGGCCGTTCAGGCGGCTACTCAAACGGTCAAGGATACCACTCAATCTGTTGCCGACGCCGTCGAAGCAGGCCGGCAACCTGGTGCGCCTCTTGATCGCTTGGCTCGGTGGGCTAAAGAAGCGCCCCTGCACGCAGTCACTGTCGCGTTCTTGGTCGGTGTTCTGGTCGGGCGCCGCCGCAGGTAACAAGCCACCGCACCTTTCTTCGGTCGATCGCGCAAGTTGGTTGGCAGCCTCGACGGCCGCCTCTCGGCGATGAACCCGGAGAGCTGCCTAAAGTCGCACATGGTGAGGGCTCACCTGCTAATGGATTGCATCGCCAAGACCAGCGTCGCTGAAAGCAGCGACGAAAGGGCGAGCAACGTCCAATCGGGTCTCGCGCTTCCTGCTGCTATCTGTCCGATCAATAACTCTATCCGCTTCATCATTCGTCCTTGGGAAGCCGGTCAAGGTAGGCGAGTCCAGAACACGTGAGCTCTTCGGTCTCGCCTTGGCTGGCCTCCAGCCTCCCTTGCAGATGTCGCTCCAACAGGCATAGTCGACCGTCCGCAACGTCGACGTCGCGATGTGTCGTCAGATAGACGGTCCAAGCCGTGTCGACCGCCTTTCGAAGAACTTCATCGACCATTATCCAGCTCCAACAAGTGCGACCACCGAGGCAACTCACGTTGTCCCCGGAGGTTTCCTATTTTTCCCGGAGCGTCCGAGGTTCAAGTTTTGCGTCGCAATACCTGAGAGCGCCAAGGTGTCAGGCGATCCGGATCAATACGTTTCGAGCAGCTCCGTCGCTCGCCTATGAGCAGGATGAACAAGCATTCATCTAGTTCAATTATCGACTGACCAGCGGCGGCAACTTCCGGGCGCTTTCGGACTTATTGCCAAGGGAAAAAGTGGAAGAGGCGTCCGGGATGGTCGCTGATCAACTTTGCTGTGCCGTCCTCCGGCGCTCAGAACGATAAGGGTGACCCTTGATGTCCATGCTGACTTCCGCCATTCAACGATCGACCCTCGGTCTTCATTCGCTTGAACAGTATGAACCGTTAATCGGCGCGGCGACGGTCGAACGGATAGCCGCCAAGGCCGATCGAGTTCGCACCATGCGCGTCGCTCACATTAGTTCGACGTTCTACGGCGGCGGCGTCACCGAGCTGCTGACGCCGCTAACTCTGATGATGAATGCAACTGGCATCGAAACCGACTGGCACTTGATTCAGGGAACGCCGGGTTACTTCGGTTGTACCAAGAAGCTTCACAATATGTTGCAAGGCGAAAGCCTGGGTTTTTCAGACGCTGAAAAGACGATCTACGAACAGGTCGTGTTCGAAAATGCGACGCGGCTTCATCTTGACGATTGCGACGCGATCATCGTGCACGATCCTCAGCCGCTGCTGTTGATCACTCATTTCGCCGATCGCGAAATGCCGTGGCTCTGGCAATGTCACGTCGATCTTTCGTCGCCCCACGCGCCGGTATGGACCTATCTGCGCCAATTCATCGAGCAATATAGCGCTGCGATCTTCTCGCTATCTGAATATCGCCAGGATCTTCAGGTTGACCAGCGGTTCGTCACCCCGGCGATCGATCCGTTTTCAGCGAAGAACCGGGAGCTGTCCGACCGGGAGATAAGGGAATTCCTGGGCAACTACAAAATTCCGACAGATCGTCCGTTGGTGACGCAGATTTCCAGGTTCGATCGGTGGAAGGACCCGATGGGCGTGATTGAAGCCTTCCGAAAAGCGAGAGAGCAGGTCGATTGTACGCTCGTGCTCGTCGGCAACAATGCCTCCGACGATCCAGAGGGTGGGAAAATCCTCGAAACGATCAAGAGCGTCGCCGACGAAAGCATAATTGTTCTTGCGGTCGATGATCCAACCTTGGTGAACGCGCTGCAGCGATCTGCGGCCGTCGTCCTGCAGAAGTCGACCCGCGAAGGTTTTGGTCTCACCGTGACCGAGGCGATGTGGAAAGGCGCAGCCGTCATAGGCGGCGACGTGGGAGGAATTCGGCACCAGATCAAGAACGACTGGAATGGATTCCTTGTGCGTACGCCTGATGAGGCGGCGGCAAGAATCGTGCAGCTCTTGAAGGATCCCGGTATTCGGAAGCAGATTGGTTCGCGGGCGAAGGAAAGCGTGCGGAAGAACTTTCTGATGAGCCGGCTATTGGAAGATTGGCTCGATCTGCTGATCAACTACGAACGGCCGGTGATCTGACCCGTTCTGGTTCGAAGCCCTTGATACGTGATGGGAAAGCCGATGCGAATTGCCCAGGTAGCGCCTCTCGCCGAAAGTGTTCCTCCCAAGCTCTATGGCGGCACTGAGCGGGTGGTGGCGTGGCTGGTTGATGAGCTGGTGAGCTTGGGTCATGAGGTAACGCTTTTCGCCAGCGGGGATTCGAAGACCACCGCCAAGCTGCATGCCGTTTGGCCTCAGGCTCTTCGCCTCGGCCGGCCGCGGACGGACCCGATGGTTACCCAGGCTGCGTTGTTGGAGGCGGTCGCCCTACGGGTGACCGAATTCGATGTCATCCACCTGCATATCGACTGGCTGCATCTGCCGCTCCTTAGCCGGCTTGGTGTTCCGTTCCTGACCACCTGCCATGGGCGCATGGATTTGCCGGGGTTTCCTGACGTGGTCCGCCGCTTTCCCAACGCGCCGTTCGTTTCGATATCGGATAATCAGCGCGCTCCGCTGAGCGAAGCCAACTGGCTCGGTACCATTTACCACGGCTTGCCGACCGACCTGTTCGGGCCTTCGTTCGAGGCCGGCTCCTATCTCGCCTTTCTGGGCCGGCTGACGGCGGAGAAAGGACCGGAAGCCGCCATTCGGATAGCGCATGCTGCCAGAATGCCGCTTCGTATCGCCGCCAAGGTGCCGCGGGGCGAAAGGAAATATTTCAAGGAACGGCTTGAGCCGCAGATCGACGGGGATCAGGTCCAGCTCATCGGCGAGGTCAATGATGAAACGAAACGGCAGTTTTTGGCGGGCGCGGCCGCGTTGCTGTTCCCCATCGATTGGCCAGAACCGTTCGGTCTCGTCATGATCGAGGCCATGGCCTGCGGCACGCCCGTCATTGCCTTCAAGTCCGGCTCGGTGCCGGAGGTCGTCGACGACGGCATCACCGGCTTTGTCGTACCGGGGGAAGCAGAAGCCATACAGGCGATTGGAAGGCTTTCCGGGCTCGACCGACGTCAGGTGCGCAGGCATTTCGAGAAAAGGTTTACGACCAGGCGGATGGCGCAGGAGTATCTCCACCACTACAAGGCCTTAAGTAAATCGACTGCCGGCGAAGTTCATGCCGGTCTCAGGTCCACCTTGTCTAAAGATTCAGTGCCCGAGCGGCCTCTGGCCCCTTAGGGTCCCGGCGCTTCGAGAGCGGACCGAACAACCAAGCGAAGCGGAGCGATTGCAATCGCGAGTGCTGATGCAAATGCTCCGGTTGAGCCAGCATCCCGAAAGCGGAAACTAATTCAGAGCTACTCGCCGATACGGCTCGCCGGGGATCGCTAAAATTTTACACAAATCAATAACGTGCGACCAACTGCTCCGGCAAAAGTCGGGCGGCATTAAACCCGGCCTTTATCGCGCGCGTGCATCCTCCTGCAAAAGGAGGCGCGAAAAGCGATGCCCATTTTTCAGTATTTTTACGTCACAGGATCGGCACTGTTTGTACTGTTGTTTGTTTCCGACGCTTGCCTGCGCGACAGCGAGAGCGATTCACGCTTCGACGGGTCGCTCTATCAAAGCGCCATCTACGCACCCCGGGCGGTCGAAACCCTCACCGAGCCGCGCTTCACGCAGGATGCGACGCCGGCCGACC
This sequence comes from Bradyrhizobium sp. AUGA SZCCT0169, assembly GCF_018130085.1. NCBI lineage: Bacteria > Pseudomonadati > Pseudomonadota > Alphaproteobacteria > Hyphomicrobiales > Nitrobacteraceae > Bradyrhizobium > Bradyrhizobium sp. AUGA SZCCT0169. The sequence continues at coordinate 74,552 of NZ_JAFCMC010000018.1, forward strand.
GCGTCAGGGAAGTGTTTGCCCAGTTCGTGCCCAATGAAGGCAAGCGCAGCAAGCGATACTCTTCGGCGGCGACGCGCGGGACCTAAATCTTCCGCACGCGTAACGCAGTGCGCGCGAACCAATCGCGCGCAGTGCCGCAACAGGTATCGTCAGGCCACGGCCTCGATCGCCTTGCCGTTGACGCGCGTCTCGTCCTGCAAATTATCGACCGTGACATGGGTGTCGTACCAGGTCAGGCGAGGGCGCACGCCGAAGCGTTTTGTCAGTTCGGCCACGCGTTCCTCCGTAAACCAGGCTTCCGCCGATTGGCGGCTGTCCCAGAGATAGACGCCGCCGGTACCGGTTTCGCCGTTCAGGTAGTCCTTGCGGATCAATCCTTTGGTGGCGAGGCCGCGGTAGGTCGGCGCGCTCGACGTGCCGCCTGTGATTGCCTGTTCTTCGGTTCGCTTCGGCAGATCGAACTGAACGACGACGATGCAATTGGCCATGGGAGTTTCCTCAGGTAGGGGTGGTAGATGCGGTCCGCGTGCTTGCAGTCTAATCTAGTTGCCGAGCTTGATGCCGGCGTCCTTGATCACTTTTGCCCATTCGGGCGTCTCCTTCTTGATGACGGCCGCAAACTCTGCCGGCGTATTGCCGACCCGTTCGAGTCCGAGTTCGTCGAACTTCCTGCGCACCTCCGGCAGCGCCAGCGCCTTGACGGTTTCGCCGTGCAATTTGTCGATGACGTCCTGTGGCGTGCCGGATGGCGCGAGCAGGCCGAACCACGGCACCGCCTCGAAACCGGGAAATCCCGATTCCGCCATCGTCGGCAGGTCGGGCGCCAGCGCCGAGCGCTTGACCGAGGTGATGGCCAGCGCGCGTAATTTGCCTTCCTTCGCCAGCGGCACCACGTTCACGATATTGGCGAACGACATCGCGATGCGGTTGGCGAGCAGGTCGGGCATCAACGCCGTGGTGCCGCGATAGGGCACCGATGCGATGTCGACATGCGCCATGTATTTGAACAGTTCGGCGCCGAGATGCTGCGACGTGCCGACGCCGGCATGGCCATAGGAGAGTTCGCCGGGCTGCGCCTTGGCGAGTGTCACCAGTTCGGCCACCGTCCGGGCCGGCACCTCGGGCGGCACGGCGAGCACGTTGGCCGCGATGAACACCTGCGAGATCGGCGCAAAATCCTTGACCGGATCGAACGGCAGCTTGTCATACAGGCTCGGATTGATGACGAGCGCCGAGTTGCCGCCCATCAGCAGCGTGGTGCCGTCGGCGGCCGCCTTGGCGACGCGTTCGGTGGCGATGTTGCTGCCGGCGCCTTGCAGGTTTTCGACCACGAACGGCGTGCCCCAGACCTCGGCAAACCGTTCGGCCAGAATGCGCGCCGCAAGGTCCGGCGCCGTGCCGGGCGTGAAGCCGACCAGGATCTTCACCGGCTTGTTCGGATAGCTGGACTGCGCGGATGCCGGCTGCGTCGTTAGCAGCACCAGCAACGCGGCGAACAGGTTCGCAACGGACTTCATCGTTTCCTCGCTCGTCCTGCATGCCGGTTTGCGCGGTCATTGCCGCAGGACCTGGAGCAAGTGTGACAGCAGCGGGCGCCGCTCGCAAGGCGCGGCCGACGCTTACCGCGCCCGGAAGCATCCTTAAGGACAGGACGCGCTTGAGCGATATGTTGCAAAAGTCGGGGCTACCCGAATAACCGGCCATCACGCCATCCATCAATCAACTCTTGCATGCGTTGGCGAGTGATTGAACACGACCGGTCTCTTTCGCTTTGGGCCATAAGCGGACATGTCGGCAAATAACCAAGACGTCTGCTTTTGACCCTGCGCGTCGAACAGGTTGGTCAGATTCATACCTGCGGGCGACCGCTGCCCGTTCGCAGGACATCATTGAGGGTCTTGAGCACGAACTTCGCAACATCAACCAGAGTCGCGCCGCCCTGTACGAGACAAAGTCCGTCGTCGTCGAGGGCGTGATGGTCGTTCTGCACTCGGTCGTCGTTCTGATGCGGATCGACATTCATTGTCATTCTCCTTGTTTCCGATCGAGGCGATCATCGCTCCGTTTCATCGGTGTCGGGAGAATGCCCTGGTTTGCCGCCTCCAGCTGTTCCCTGGGGAACAAGCCATATGTGATCTTTGCCACGTGCGGCGCGCTGTGAACTTCATCTGACGATGAAATTATGCCCCGCCGTGTGGTCAACGGCGGGGCATGCGAGGCAAGGAGTTCGCTTCTGGCGTTGTGCGTGTTCTTACCTAAGTTTGCCGGCGAAGTTTTTAACAAGATAGGCGGCGCCGCCGATCACATTGCCCGCAAGGTAGGCGACAGCATTGGCAAAGTCGCCGCCGCCGGTCACCTGCACGAGATCGTCCAGGCTGAGCTCAGCAGAATCATGGGAGGAAACGTTTTCGATCTGGTTGTTGGTCATGATTGTCTCCCCTGTCACGGCAGCATTTTCTGGGCGCTACGATAACCGTCGCCGATACCTTGGCGTAACGCCTTTGCGGCACCTACTACGTCTGCCTTGAACTCACTCCAGCTGTAGCCTCCATTGACGCTATCAAGTTCGTCATCTGTGAAGGCTTCATTCGTATTCGCAGTCAACTTGGTCGTCATGGCCATTCTCCTTTGTTTCCGACCGGAGCGATCATCGCGCCGTTTCATCGGTGTCAGGAAAATGCCGCCTTTTGCTCCCTCGTGCTGTTCCTTGGGGAACAAGCGTCACGTGATCTGCTGCACAGACGCGGGCACAATTTTGAACCGGAGAATTAGACACCCGAGAAAGTGCGTCGACCAAGGGAGCGGGCCATTCCTAAGCAGGCGGGAGAATCAAACCTGCCCGATGCATGACCGCGATTTCTGCGCCTGCAGCCGGTGTTGTACTGTGACATGTCGGAAGTTACGTGGCTATTTCGGCGGCAGCGATACCGCAGTCGTCGAGGGACTGAAGCGAAGCGCCTTCAGCGAAGCATCAAGATTGATGAGGTTTATGATTTCCTGGTCTGGTGCAGGCTACCAGGCCGAAGAACTGACGTCGCAAGCCGGTTAAGTTGCTCGGCGGGCGCATCAAGGGATCGAAAGCTCAGAGCTGCGCCAGATTGGCGCAGCCGCCGCCTTAGCTCAACTGGAGCCGTTCATCGGTCTAGAAGGGGAGGCTGAGGTCGGGGATTATAGGGAATGGGAAACCGAGGGGGAGGTGGCGTCGTCCTGCCGCCTGCCACCGTGTCCAGATCTTTCGTCGTCAGTTCGGTCTGCTCTTCAGCCGTGCGCTCCATGCTTCATCTCCTCGCGCTGTGCCGATGCACCATTGCATCGGCATGACCCGGACAATGACCAATTGGCCACGACCGCGCTGTTCCTCAGGTAACAGCCGGGATATCGCCATCCGGATCGTTGGTGGGACGGGAGACCTTCCGCGCGTGCCGACAGTAGTGGACGGACGGGCCCCGCAAGCGGCTTTGGCGGTCGAGTCGGACACCTGTCCTCTCAGGTTTGCGAGCCGGAATGTTCGGTATCGCATCGCTCTACGCGCTCATTTTGCTGCTGGATTGCGGCGGCGAGAGCGCCAAACATGCTTGCGATCCATAGCCAAAATCCAAGACCGAAACTGGCTACCTTGTCCGGCATACTGCGCCAACATCGGACGTCACCATTGAGACGGCGAAGAACCAGACGCCGGTCACTAACGCCATTGCAGCAAATATTCCGGCTACGACGTTCGCTCTCATGTACAGAGCCAGCCATGGGCAGAACAACGCCAAATTTCCCAGCCAGGGCCAATTGGTGCGGAAGTCCAGCTTTAGTCCCAGCGGGCCAGTTATAAGGACTTCGCCGCCAAAGAAAGTATGCTTTTCATGGCCGCCATATTGAGCGACAAATGCGATCGAGACCAAGGACAGAAGGAACAGGATATAGCTTCCCATACGGAGAAGCTTGGCTGGTTCTGGCAGGCGTTTTCCGTCCGTCACGATCGCGCCCAGTTTGCACCATGGCGTTGTGCGTTGCGAAGCGAGACTCGTCCACGAAACAAGAAGGGCGCGTGTCGCTTCGTTCCTATTATCCTGCACGCTGTGAAACTCCGTCATTGCGAGGAGCAAAGCGACGAAGCAATCCATCTCTCCGCCGGCGGCGGTATGGATTCCCTCGCGGGGCCGTCATCGGGCGCGCATTCGCCTGACGCGAAGCGGCGAGGGCCGATAAGGCAGCCCGACGGGCAAATCAGTTCCGGTTTTCAGAAGTTGTGTCAAGCCCCAAAATAAAAAATATTTCTGTTTACCAGAACGAAAATCAGGTGCATATCTTTGCCCATCCCGTCCTGGTCAGAAGGGTGTCGGCCGTCGTCACGGACGTTGGGCGGGTTGCGATGGACGCTGGTTTACGCTGAGACGACGGCGTGGATAAGCGTACGGCAAAACCGTGTGGTCCTGGCGCCCGTTGCTGGCGTCAAGCCGTCGGCTAAGCGTGAGCTGAACCGGCGGTGACGGAGTCAACCAAGAACTCGTCTCCGGGGAGATCACGGCATAAGCCGTAAAGCCGTTGCGCAGGGAAGGCCGGGTGTTCACCGCTGCCCTGTATGCTCGTGTGCAGCCTACTTAGTGCAAACCGCACACGGGACCGCGGGTGCAGCGCGCACCCGGTCTTCCCTGCGCCCTCTCTTTGGAGGGCAAGGAGTTTTGGCAGAGCTCGGGCGTAATGCGCCGCGAGAACGCGAAACTGCGTTTTGGATGATGGTCGCACAACAAACACCGCCGTCGTCCCGGCCTTGAGCCGGGACCCATAACCACAGGAAGAAGTTTTGCGAACGGTCTCTGCTTCTGAGACTTCATCGAGAGATCACGCGGTATGGGTCCCCCGATGCGCAATTGCGCATCTGAGCTCAAGGCCGGGACGACGATGCGATACCCGCAGTGCGGGTGAACTCCGTAAAATCCACGTGGCGCTACGTCGTTTCCCTGTCGCATCGCGCTGCTATCCGCTTTGCAGGGGCGCGTCATCGATTCGCGTGGGGCTATCAGTCGCGTCGGTTGTCATCGCTCCGTCACAGGAACCTGTTAGGTGCACGGCATGGGTAGTGACTCCTCGAGTGAAGAGAGCCCGGAGCGGCGCTTTCGCACTTTGTTTATCTCCGACGTCCATCTCGGAGCCCGCGGCTCGCAAGCCGACCGGTTGCTGGACTTCCTCAAAAGCCACGACGCCGACACCATTTATCTCGTCGGCGATATCGTCGACGGCTGGGCGCTGAAGTCCAACTGGTACTGGCCGCAATCGCATAACGACTTCGTGCAGAAAATGCTGCGCAAGGCGCGCAAGGGCGCCAAGGTCGTTTACGTGCCGGGCAATCACGACGAGTTCCTGCGCAACTATTACGGCACCCATTTCGGCGGCATCGATGTGGTGGAAAACACCATTCATGAGGGCGCCGACGGCAAGCGCTATCTCGTCATCCACGGCGACATCTTCGATCTCGTGGTGCAGAACGCGCGCTGGCTCGCTCATCTCGGCGACAAGGCCTATGATTTCGCCATTCAGATGAATCGCCTGGTCAACTTCTTCCGGCGCATGTTCGGCGTTCCCTATTGGTCGCTGTCGCAATGGGCGAAGCTGAAGGTCAAGAACGCGGTGAATTATATCGGCGCGTTCGAAAAGACCCTGGCCGGCGAAGCGCGGCGTCACGGCGCCGATGGCGTGATCTGCGGCCATATCCACTACGCCACGATCCGCGACGAGCACGGCATCCGCTACATGAACTGCGGTGACTGGGTAGAAAGCTGCACCGCGCTGGTCGAGCACGAGGACGGCCGGTTCGAAATCATCACCTGGGCCGATCCGCAGCGCCGGCTGGCGCCGGTTCCCCGCGTTGCGGCGCGGGCGGCATGACGCATATCCTGGTCGCGACCGATGCGTGGCATCCCCAGGTCAACGGGGTGGTGCGGACGCTGACCATGATGGCGGAAGCCGCCAAGGGCTTCGGCGTCGATGTCAGCTTCCTGACGCCGCAATCGTTTCGCACCTTTGCGATGCCGAGCTATCCGGATTTGCAGCTCGCGCTGCCTTACCCGGCGAAGATCGCGGCGCTGATCGAAGCGGCCAAGCCCGACAGCATTCACATCGCGACCGAAGGCCCGATCGGCCTTCTGGTTCGACGCTATTGCCGCAAGCACGGGCTGCCGTTCACCACGAGCTTCCACACGCGCTTTCCGGAATACGTCTCGGCGCGCTCGCCGATCCCGGAAAGTTGGGTCTGGCGCGCGCTGCGCTGGTTTCACTGGCCGAGCCAGGCGGTGATGGCGGCAACGCCGGCGCTTGCAGCTGAAATGCGCCAGCGCGGATTTCGCAATGTGGTGCTGTGGTCGCGTGGCGTCGACACCTCGCTGTTTCATCCGCGCACCGCAGACCTCTGTCTGCCGCAGCCGGTGTTCCTCAGTGTCGGCCGCGTCGCGGTCGAAAAGAATCTCGAGGCGTTCCTCGACCTCGATCTGCCCGGCACCAAGCTTGTTGTCGGCGATGGGCCGGCCCGCGTGGCGCTGGAGCGGAAATATCCGGACGCGGTGTTCCTGGGCGCCCGGCACGGCGAGGAACTGGCGGAGATTTACGCGGCCGCCGACATCTTCGTGTTCCCCAGCAAGACCGACACCTTTGGCCTGGTGCTGCTGGAAGCGCTCGCCAGCGGCGTGCCGGTTGCCGCTTTTCCGGTCACCGGTCCCCGCGATGTGATCGGTGCGGCGCCGGTCGGCGTGCTGAGCGACGATTTGCGCGCCGCCTGCCTCGATGCGCTGCAGATATCGCCGCAGGCCTGTGTGGAGTTTGCCGCCGCCCACACCTGGCAGGCCTCGGCGCGGGTTTTTGTCGACCACGCCCTCAATGTCCGGGCCCCGGGCTCCGAAGGCGAGGTGGTCGAGTTTGTGGAAGACCCGCATTTCGCCGCCTGACTTCACCGGATTGCGTCTTGCCGGCCTGTCCACGGACGCGATACAAAGCGGTCATGACGGATCAGGCCTCGATGGCACCGATTGGAGCCGCAGATATCGATGCGGCGGCGCGGGTGGTTGCGCCCTTTGCGGTGCGAACGCCGCTGCTGTCGTTCCCGGTTCTCAACGAACGCGTCGGAACCAAGGTCTTTCTCAAGCCGGAAATGCTGCAGCGGACCGGTTCTTTCAAGTTCCGCGGCGCCTTCAACAAGCTCGCCTCGATCCCGCAGGCCGAACGCGGCGGCGGTGTGGTCGCGTTCTCGTCCGGCAACCACGCCCAGGGCGTGGCGGCGGCGGCGCAGATCCTCAACATGCAGGCAACCATCGTGATGCCCAAGGACTCGCCGCTGACCAAGCGCGAGCGCACCAAGGGCTATGGCGCCGAGGTCGTGCTCTATGACCGCGACAAGGAAGATCGCGAGGCGATCTCCAGGGAGATCGCGAGCAAGCGCGGTGCAACCCTGGTGCGTCCCTATGACGATCCCTTCGTGATCGCGGGGCAGGGCACCGCGGGCCGCGAGATCGCGGAGGATATGACTGCGCTTGGCCTGATGCCCGACATCGTGGTGGCGCCGGCTTCCGGCGGCGGGCTGATCGCGGGCGTTGCGACGGCCATCAAGGCGCGCTTTCCGCAATCGACGCTGATCGTCGCCGAACCCGAGGGCTATGACGATCACGGTCTCTCGTTGCGCGCCGGCCATCGCGAAGCCCATCATGCGGCCGATCGCACCATCTGCGACGCCCTGATGGCCGCGATCCCCGGCGTGATGACGTTCTCGATCAACAGCAAGCTGCTGGCCCAGGGCGTGGTCGCCTCCGATGCGGAAGTCGGGGCGGCGGTGGCCTATGCCTACCGGGAACTGAAGCTGGTGGTCGAACCCGGCGGCGCCGTCGGCCTCGCCGCGTTGCTGGCCGGCCGGATCGATGTGCGCGGCAAGAACGTCGTCATCGTTCTCTCCGGCGGCAATGTCGACGCCGACCTGTTCGCCAAGCTGGTCGCCTGATTGGGTGCGACCGGACGCCGCAGGTCACGCGGCTCAGCGCCTGAACCCTCCGCCGCCAAACGAACCGCCGCCGCCGAATGAGCGGCCACCACCAAACGAATGCCGCGAGTGAGCAAACGAGCTACGCGAGTGGTTCGCGGCGAAGCGGTGGCTGGAATGGCTGTGCATGCCGCCGCCCATCCTGCGCGGTCCGCGGTCGTGGAATCGGCTCTTGCCATGCATGTGATTGGCATGGGCGTGGGCGTTCATCCTGGAGGAGGTGTGGGTGAACCTGCCCGGCCTGTGGCCGTGCATCGAGGCGGACGCATTCATTCCCTTTGCCGATGAGGCCAGGGATGGCGCCCGATGGCCGTGCGAAAAGCCATGTCCATGATGGCCCGAATGCTTCGACAGGCGGTTGAAGTGCATCAGCGGAACGTGTCTCGGCTGTGCTTGCAGCCTCAATGCGGTGCGCGCATACGGACTATCGGGGAAGCGGTCGCGGAACGACCTGTAGCCGCCAGATGTGTTGGTGAGCACCGCCTTGTGCCATGCATATGACTGCCGGTAGTTGCCGAGCAGCACGCGGACGCGATCGGACAGCGGGTCGGACGGATACAGCTGAATGAATTCCTCATAATGTTCGGGCGAACCTTCCGACAGGACGTAATCATAGGCCTGACGCACCGAACGCGAAGGCAGGTTCGACGCCATCTGGACCACCGGGCCGCGATCGGGCGCGCGGGTTGCCGCGACAGCCGTATCGCCGAAGAAATAGAAGTCGTTGGTCAGCGACGAGCTTTCCCACGGCGTCTGCCGGCCGCCGGTGGCGTTGTTCACTTCGAGACGAACGCGCTTGAATAATTGCTCGATCGGCAGATTGGGCTGCCGCGCGATGTTCAGGAACGCCGACGTATAGGGGCTGTGATTTCCATCGCCATCATGGGCGACCATGCCCGGGGCCGTCGAATACCCGACGATCGAGCCGGCCGGCGCATCGACCATCGCAAGGCCGCGCCCGGAATCGTCGACGTCGGGAAAGGGATTATTGCGGCAGGCGTCGAGCACGACGATCCGCATCCGGCTCGTGATGGTTTCCAGCGTCCCCATCAGGTCGACCAGACGCAGCGAATTGCTGTCGAGATCCGACAGCTTGGAAATTCTCGCGTCGATCGGCAGCAGGTAATTCTCGCCCTCAAGCTGCACGCCGTGCCCGGCATAGTAAATCATGGCGACGGCATTGGGTCCGCGATCGGCAACCCGGTCAATGAAACCCTCCACCGCCTTAATCATGTCGCTGCGCGTCAGATCGGTCGCCGTGATGACTTCAAAGCCCGCCGTGTTGAGGAGCTGCGCCACCGATCGCGCATCGTTGCTCGGATTGGCGAGCCGCGGCGCGACCTGGTAGTTCGCGTTGCCGATCACGAGCGCGACCCGCTGCTCGGCCGGCAGCGATCGAACGCCGTCGCTGATGGCAGCGTTCACCGCCTCTGCAGAAGCGGTGCTGGTGTGCGCCAAGCTCAGCAGGCTGCCCAACAGACCGGCGCAAAGCGCCAATGATTTGAACCCTGGCATGGGTGTCCTCCATCCAATCTCAAGGCGAGATGTCCGGCGGACAGGCTAGTTTGGGGTGTGGGTGCTGTACGTGACCTCGGTCACTGTTCGATTTCGGGAGCCGGGGCGGTCGGCTTCACGAGAAGAACGCGATCTTCTCGGCCTGGCTCATGCGCCGGATCGGGGCCAGCGGATCATTGGCCGCAACAGGTCTGCGCACGATGCCGCTGGCGATGATCGACGAGCCGAGCGAGACTTCCAGCGCCGGTTCCGGCATGGCTTGGGCAACCGGCTGAGGTGGTGGTTGAACCGGCGGCGCGACCGGTGCGGACATCATTGGCTCGGGCAATGCAGCGACGATCTCGGGCGGGGTCGGAAGCGGCTCGACAATCTGAGCCTCCTCAACAACCGGCTCCGCAAGCCGGGTTTCCTCAACCGTCGGCACCGCGATGTGGGCTTGCTCGATCTCCGGTTCGGCGAACTCATCGTCGTCGATGGGATCGGGCGCGCCCATCTCCATCGCGATCATGTCGAGGACTGCCTCGTCGTGGGCGTCGGCAGCCTCGGCGGTGAGTTCAATTCCGGCCGTCTCGGCGGTTTCCACTTCCTCCAGCGCAGCGTCGGCCTGGGAGACCACAGCTTCGGCGATCACAACTTCAGCGGCGACGGCTTCGGCGGCCGGAGCTACGGCGTCGGTCGAAAAGGCACTGGTTGCAGCCTGAGTTTGCGAGGCGGGCGATTCCTCGATCATCTCGGCGACCGCCGGGGACTCATCCTGCGCCACGGGGGCGGGCGTCTCTTCATCACTGAATTCTGCGATCCGTCCGGCAAGCGAGGCGAACGCGGCCTCCAGCGCCGCTTTGGCCTCGTCGGAGGAGATTTGCTCGGCGCCCTTCTCGATGACCTGAACCTGCGAATCGATCAGGTCGCAGATTCGGCTGTCATTGCCGATTTCCCGCAACCGCCAGGCAATCTCGCGAATCACCCGCGCGCCTTTGCGCACCGGCGCCAGCTTCTCGTTCAGCGCCAGTCCGTCGATCGCCCCCATCGCCGAGGTCTGCGCCGCCTCCAGCGCCCCGCGAATCGCAATCAAGGCCTCAACTAACTTGGCCTCGGCGAGGCTATTGTCCGCGACGGCGTCCGCCGCCGCTCGCTGTGCGTTGGCAGCTTCGCGCTGTGCGTTCGCAGCCTCCCGCTGGATGGCAAGGCTCTCTTCCTTCTGCGCGGCCAGGCTTTGCTCGATCCGCGCCACCGCGTCGAGCACCATGCTGGTGTCGGCGTTGCGGTTGCGCTTAGCATATTCGCCGAGAAACCAGCGGCCGCGCGAAGTCTCCATGAAGGCTTCGCTGATCGCAGCATAGTCTTCCTCACCCGGCAGCGCGGCGCGTGCTGAGATCGGCGAAAGGGCGAATGCTTCGTCGGCCATGCTAAACTCTTCGCGCAAATCACCGCGCGTTGCGATAACGAAACAACACGATATCGGGCGAATCGCAATTGAATTGATGCCAAGCGAATCACAAATCCCCATCGCATCTCAAGGCGCATCGAAGCGATTCGCGGCGCGGCTGGCGCTGTTCTACGGCGCGACGTTCGGGACGATGGGCACCCATCTGCCGTTTTTCACGCTGTGGCTGAAGTCGGTCGGCATCGACGCCTTCTGGATCGGAATCATTTCCGCGGTTCCTGCGGTGACGCGATTTACCGTGCTGCCGTTCGTGACCGGCGCCGCGGGGCGGCGCTATTCGCTGCGCGCGGTCCTGATCGTCACCGCGACCGCCACCGCGCTCGGCTTTGCGGTGATCGGCACGCAATATCTGCCGCTCGCGGTGCTGCTCGCTTATGCCGTGACCTGCTGCCTGTGGACCCCGATGGTGCCGCTGACGGACGCCTATGCGCTCGGCGGGGTGGCGCGCTATGGCCTGAATTACGGACCGCTGAGGCTGTGGGGTTCTGCAGCCTTCGTGGTGGGCGCATTGATCTGCGGCCTGCTGGTCGATTTCATTGCAGCTAGCCAGCTGATCTGGGTCATTGCGGCGGTAGCGGCGCTCGGCGCCGTCGCGAGCCTCGGGCTGCAGCCGCTGGACCGGCCAAAACCGCAGGCGACCGCGGTGCTTGGCGCGAGCGCCTTGCTGCGCGATCCCGGTTTCCTCGCCATCATCGTCGCGGCCGCGCTGATCCAGGGCAGTCACGCCGCCTACTACGCCTTTGCTTCCATCACCTGGCAGGCGTCCGGCCTGGACGGTCTGACCATCGCCGGCCTGTGGGTGTTGGGCGTGCTCGCCGAGATCGTGGTGTTCGCGCTCTCGCCGCGTTTCACGCTGGCCCCGGCGCTGCTGGTGGTGATCGGCGCGCTCAGCGCGGTGGCGCGCTGGCTAATCACCGCGCAGGAGCCGTCAGTCGTGGTGTTGTCCCTGGTGCAGCTCGCGCATGGCTTGACCTATGGATTGACGCAGGTCGGCGTCATGGGACTGCTGGTGCGTCACGTGCCCGGCCATGTGATGGCGCGCGGGCAGGGCTATCTTGCGGCCTGCGGCGGCATCGTCAGCGGCACGGCGTCGGTGGTGTCGGGATTGGTCTATGCGGGCTATGGGCAGCGGGTCTATTACGTGATGGCGGCGATGGGACTGCTGGCCGCGATCGTGATGTGGCTGGCGCGGCACCGGCTAACAGCGTTTTCAAGCGAAGTGGGCACCGGTTCGCGCTAGAAAACGCGTCAAAAATAGAATCTACCGCATCAGCCCCAGAGCGCGGCTTCCGGCGGATAAACCAGACTGCCTTCGTAGCGCAGCCCGTCGTCGCGGTCGTGCGCCAGCAACAACGGGCCGTCGAGATCGACGAAGCGGGCGTGTTGCGCCAGCAGCATTGCAGGGGCCATCGCGAGCGAGGTGGCAACCATGCAGCCGATCATGATTTCGAAGCCGAGTGCGTGCGCGGCATCCGCCATATCAAGCGCTTCTGTCAGTCCGCCTGTTTTGTCGAGCTTGATGTTGACGGCGTCATAGCGTTCGCGAAGACCCCTGAGCGAGGCGCGGTCGTGCACGCTTTCGTCGGCGCAGACCGCGACCGGCCGCCTGATGCGCGCCAGCGCACCATCATTGGCGGCGGCAAGCGGTTGCTCGACCAGCGTCACGCCGAGTTCGGCGCAGGCATTGAGGTTCCGTTCGAGATTGTCCGAGGTCCAGGCCTCGTTGGCGTCCACGATCAACTCGGATTCGGGGGCGGCCTTGCGGACGGCAGCGATCCGCCGCTCGTCGCCGTCGCCGCCGAGCTTGATCTTGAGCAGCGGGCGGCGCGCCGCCTTTGCGGTCGCTGCCGCCATCGCCTGCGGCGTTCCGAGCGAAATCGTGTAGGCGGTGGTGCAGGCTCGCGGCGCCGGCCGGCCGAGCAGGGTCCAGACGCGCTGGCCCCTGCTTTTGGCCTCGAGGTCCAACAGCGCGCAATCCAGCGCGTTCCGGGCGGCGCCTGCTGGCATCGCGGCCTGCAGGGCCGTTCGGTCCAATCCCCTGGACAGCGGTTCCTGCATCGCCTGAAGGGCAGCCAGGGTCGCTTCCACCGTTTCGCCATAGCGGGGATAGGGAACGCACTCGCCGCGCCCGGTATGGCCGCCATGGCTGACTTCGGCGACGACGGTAACCGCTTCCGTCTTGGCCCCCCGGCTGATGGTGAAGGCGCCGGCGATCGGCCAGCGCTCGATACGGGCAACAAGCTGTCGGGCAAATTCCTGGGATCGGCCGGAAGTCATTTTAAAATCTGGCAATTTCTGAACCGTGAGCTTGCCCCCCGCTACCAACTATGGCTGGTTAGGGACAGATTCTACAAGGCAGTGCGGCGTGCCGGACCATACCTATTGCATGACTAGCGAGCCAACCGGGGGGAGGGCATCGTGAGCGGCGATCCGACACTGGAGCGGATAGCCCAAGGCAACGGGCTTGCGCTGTGCGCTGCCGGTTCGTGGACGGCCCGCTTTGCCCCGGTGCTCGAGAAAATGGTGGCCGACGCCGAGAAGCTTCGCGGCAGCCGCGCGAACATCTTCATCGACGTCTCACAGGTGTCGAAACTCGATACGTTCGGCGCCTGGCTGATCGAACGGCTGCGCCGCAGCCTGACCGATGGCGGCATCGAGGCCAAGATCGCCGGCCTGTCGGCGAATTATTCCAGCCTCGTCGACGAGGTGCGCCGGGTCAAAGCCGAGCCTGTCGTCCAGGCCCGTTCGGTGACGATCACGGGCATGCTGGAGCAGATCGGCCGCAGCGTCGCCGGCGTCGGCGGCACCCTGGTCGGGTTGATCGAGATGCTCGGCGCGGTGCTGGCGGCGGCCGGCCATGTCCTGATTCGTCCCCGCGGTTTCCGCCTGACCTCCACCGTGCATCATCTGGAGCAGGTGTGCTGGCGCGCGGTGCCGATCGTGGTGCTGATCACGTTCTTGATCGGCTGCATCATCGCGCAGCAGGGCATTTTCCATTTCCGTCAGTTCGGTGCCGATATTTTCGTGGTCGACATGCTCGGCGTGCTGGTGCTGCGCGAGATCGGCGTGCTGCTGGTGGCGATCATGGTGGCGGGGCGTTCGGGCTCGGCCTACACCGCCGAACTCGGCTCGATGAAAATGCGCGAGGAGATCGACGCGCTGCGCACCATGGGTTTCGATCCGATCGAGGTCCTGATCCTGCCGCGCATGCTAGCGCTGGTCATGGCGTTGCCGATTTTGGCTTTCCTCGGCGCGATGGCAGCACTCTATGGCGGCGGTCTCGTGGCGTATCTCTATGGCGGCGTCGAACCGGAAGCCTTCCTGCTGCGGCTGCGCGACGCCATCTCGATCAATCATTTCATCGTCGGGCTCATCAAGGCGCCGGTCATGGCCGCGGTGATCGGCATCGTGGCCTGTGTCGAGGGGCTTGCGGTGCAGGGCAGCGCCGAATCGCTCGGACAACACACCACGTCGTCGGTGGTGAAGGGAATTTTCCTGGTCATCGTCATGGATGGCGTGTTCGCCATCTTCTTCGCATCGATCGGAATGTGACCATGGTGGGCGAGATTTCCGACGCCATCATCCGGGTCCGCGACATCACGGTGCAGTTCGGCAAGACGCGGATTCTCGACGGGCTCAATCTCGACGTGAAGCGCGGCGAGATCCTGGGCTTTGTCGGCCCGTCGGGCGCGGGCAAATCCGTGCTGACGCGCACCATCATCGGCCTCGTTCCCAAGGTCGCCGGCCGCATCGAAGTGTTCGGCGTCGATCTCGACAAGGCCTCTACGGCCGAGCGGCGCGGGGTCGAACGGCGCTGGGGCGTGCTGTTCCAGCAAGGCGCGCTGTTCTCCTCGCTTACCGTGCGGCAGAACATCCAGTTCCCGGTGCGCGAATATCTCAACCTCTCGCAGCGCCTGCTCGACGAGGTCATGGTGGCCAAGCTCGGCATGGTGGGCCTGAAGCCCGAAGTCGCCGACAGGTTTCCGTCCGAGCTTTCCGGCGGCATGATCAAGCGCGTGGCGCTGGCGCGCGCGCTCGCGCTCGATCCGGAACTGGTGTTCCTGGACGAGCCGACCTCGGGCCTCGACCCGATCGGCGCCGGCGATTTCGACGAACTGGTCCGCACCCTGCAGCGTACTTTGGGGCTGACCGTTTTCATGGTAACCCACGACCTCGACAGCCTTTACACGGCTTGCGACCGTATCGCCGTTTTAGGGAACGGTAAGATCATTGCAGCAGGATCAATTGCCGACATGCAGGCCTCGCAGCATCCATGGCTGCAGCAATATTTTCACGGCAAACGCGCCCGCGCTGTGATGGGCTAGAGCGTTTTCGAGCGAAGCGGGTACCGGTTCGCGTGAAGAAAACGCGTCAAAAGGATAAAGTCGGGCGCCTGGTTCTGATCAGAACCGAGCCCCAATACCGGAGTAGTTTGAGTTATGGAAACGCGGGCGAACTACGTCCTGATCGGAGCCTTCACCCTGGCGGTGATCGCGGCGGCGTTCGGATTCGTACTCTGGTTCCAGAGTCTGCACACCACCAAGGCGCGCAGTCCGCTGCGGGTGATTTTCGAAGGCCCGGCGACCGGCTTGCGCAATGGCGGCAGCGTCAATTTTAACGGTATCCGGGTAGGCGAAGTTGTCCGCGTGAAGCTGGACAACCCGCGTCGCGTCGTCGCATTGGCGATGGTCGAGAACAACGCCCCGATCCGCAAGGACACCCTGGTCGGCCTCGAATTCCAGGGACTGACCGGCGTGGCTGCGATCTCGCTCAAGGGCGGCGAGGAGGGTGCGCCACCCGTGCCGCTGGACGAGGACGGCGTTCCGGTTTTGACCGCCGATCCGGCCGCGCTGCAGGACGTCACGGAGTCGATCCGCGCCACCTTGCAAAACGTCAACCGGATCGTCGCCGACAACCAGGAGTCAGTGAAGAACTCGCTGCGGAACCTCGAGACCTTTACGGGAGCGCTCGCGCGCAACTCCGAGAAGATCGACAACGTCATGCTCAAGGTCGACGGCGTCATGCTCAAGGCCGACAATCTCATGCTCGGCCTCAACACCATCGCGGGCGGTGCCAACGGCGGCGAGTTGAACCTGATGGTGAAGTCGATCCGCGAACTGGCTGACGATCTAGACAAGCGCACGGGCGCGCTGATTTCCGATGGCCGCCGTACGCTCGCCGACATCAGCCGCGCGGTGAACAATTTCGACCGCAATCCGAGCCGGGTGATTTTCGGCGGCAGCAACAACGCCGCGCCGGCGCCGGAAGCCGCGCCGCCACCAGCCAGGCCGGCCGCGCCCAGACCGCCCGCTGCGGCTGCAGCGCCGAGCGGGCAGAAGCGGCAGTAATTGTAGATCGCTAATCGCTGTGAACTCCGTCATTGCGAGCGAAGCGAAGCAATCAGTCGCGAGTTGATGATCATTGGAATTCAACCTGGATGATCTAAATTAATCAGCATGGCTAGGAACCTGAATCAGCCGCCTCGAAGCCAGCGACGCCTCGCCGCTGCAAGCGCCGTCAAGGGCAACTTGACCGGTGAAGCCCTGATCGCGGCGCTGCAGGCGTCGCCGCTTCGCGAGATCGATATCGAGCCAATGCGGACGCCGATGCCGGTGCGTCGCCCGGATCGGCCCTTGCCCGCCGCCGCGCCGAGCAGACAGAAGCGGCAATAGGTATCGGCAAATAGGGAATGTTGAGTAGCAGCGAGAAATCGCCGCGAGAGCCGTCATTGCGAGCGAAGCGAAGCAATCTTGCCGCGTCGGAAGAATGGATTGCGTCGTCGCTGCGCTCCTCGCAAAGACGCAAAACAAAACGGAGGCCGTGAGGCCTCCGTTTTTATTTCGTAAGCTTGAACCCGAACCTTACCCCAGCCGTCCCGCCGCATGCGCGAGCAGGGTGTAGACGAGGCCGGTCTCCGAGGTCAGGTGGCCGCGCAGCGCCTGCGGACCGCGATCCTCCCGGGCAACTTCGTCGAGCAAGCGTTCGAACTCGGCGATGTAGCGGTCGACCGTCTGCTTGAAGGTACGGTCGGCGCGGTATTTGCGGGCGACCTCATCGAAAGCCTTCTGGCCGGCGGGCGTGTAGAGCCGTTTGGTGAAAGCCTTGCTCTCGCCGCGCTGATAGCGATCCCACATCTCGGCCGCGAGATTGCGATCCATCAGCCGGCCGATGTCGAGCGACAGCGATTCCAGCGGATTGGCCGGGCTTTGCTGCGCGCGCGGGCGGGGAGCCTCGCGACCGCTCGGACCACCGGCGTCGGTACGGCTGAGCAGGTCCGACAGCCAGCCGTCGCGACCGCCATCCTGGTTGCTCGCCGGGCTGACCGGCGGCGCTTCGGTGCGGCGCGTCGCCGGCATGCCGAGATCCGGCGGCGGCAGGTTCGACGCGCTGCCGGTGTCGCGCATGCGCACGTCATTGCGGGCGCCGCCAGCGGCTGCTGCCATCACGGGTTCTTCCTGGCGTTGCACGCTGGCGCGGCTCGTCGTCATGACGTCGAGGCCGCGGCCGTGATGGGCGACGATCCGGTTGAGTTCGGCCAGCGCCTCGATCTGGTCGACGATCACCTTGCGCATCTGCGCGGTGTTGTCGGCGGCCTCCTGCGGCATTTCGAGCACGCCGCGGCGCAGTTCGTTGCGGGTCGCCTCGAGCTCGTGATGCATCTCGGAGGCCATCTGCTTCATGGCCACCACCATGGCGCCGAACTTCTCGGTCGACTGCTTGAACATCGCGTCCGTTTCGGCGTTGCTCTGCTGGTACAGTTCGTTCATGGCGTCGATGGTCTGGTGCCGCTCGTTTTCGGCTGCGACACGGACCGCTTCGAACTGACGGCTGATCGCGGCAGAACCGGCGCCGGCGGTTTCCGCCACCACGCGGGCGATGTCGCGGGCGCGTTCCTCGGCGGCGGCAAGCGATTCATCCAGCAAGCCGGTGAAGCGCGACAGCCGCTGATCAAGGTCGGTGGTGCGCAGATCGATGGTGGTCACCAGCGATTCAAGTTGCGATTTGCGTTCGGCGACAGACGTCGTGGTGGTGCGGTTGGCCTGTTCGACCGCCGTGGCGGCATCGACCAGCGCCTTGCCGTGGATTTCGAACTCGCTCGACAGCGAGCCGAGATCCTCCAGCGCCTTCGAGGTCTTGGTGTTGAACGTGGTGAGCTGGTCTTCCAGCGTCTGGGTCGCAACGCCGTTGCGCGAGGTGACGTCGTTCATGGCGGACACGAAGTCGGCCACGCGGGTCACCAAGGCGCGCTCCAGCGAGTTGAGGTTGTCGTGAGCGCCGGTCAGCACTTCCTGCAACAAGATGTTGCCTTCACGCAGCCGCTCGAACAGCGCGACGGTGTCGGTGCGCAGGATCTTGCTGGTCTCCTGCATTTCGGTGACGGCCGCGATCGAAACCTGACGCGACTGGTCGATGGCCGAACGCGACGACTGCTCGAGATCCTTCAGCGACTTGGCCACCGCGCCGGTTGCCATATCGCCCGCGGAGGTGATCGTGCGGGCGACTTCCGAGCCATGGGTCGCCATCGATTGCGAGAACGCCTGGCCCCTTGTCTCGATCGACTTCAGCGAGTCGGCGGTGACGCGGTCGAGCTCGGTCGTGAGCTGGGTGGTCTTGGCGCTGAGCGCCTCGACCAGCGACCCTCGGCGGCTGTCCACGATCTGCGCCAGACGATCGGTCTGCTGCTGAACGTAGGTGACGATTTCGTCGGTCTTGCCGGTCATCGTCGAGCCGAAATTGCTGCTGGCCGACAGCACCGAGCGTTCGATGTCGGCCGAGGTCGTCTTGACCTTGGAGCTGACTTCGTTCGACGCGGCGACGAGTGCACTCTGTGCATTCTGCGCGCTGGCCTGGATCGCGTTCTGGGCAGTCTGCGCCGTGGTCTGGATGTTGTCGGTGGTGGCGGCGGTGACCGCTGCGAGCGAACGCTCGATGTCGCTGGCGATTGCCTTGATCTGGCTTGCGGCGTCGGCCGAGGTCGCGGCGAACGAGCTCTGCGCTTCGCGCGCGGTGCCGAGGATCGCGGCGGCGGTGCCGGCGCCGACCGCGCTCAGCGTGCGTTCGACATCGATGGCCAGCGACTTGACGTGGTCGGCGGCTTCCGTCGACGCGGTAGTGAGCGCGTTCTGCGCGTCACGGGCGCCCGATGTGATCGACTCGGCGGTGGCATTGCCAGCCATCGAGAGCGAACGTTGCATGTCGGCTGCGAGCGACGCGACCTTGGTCGCGACATCCGTTGATGCGGTGAGGAGGGTGTTCTGGGCTTCGCGTGCACCCGATGTGATGGCCTCGGCAGTGGCGGTGCCGGCGGCAGACAGCGAACGCTCGACGTCGGCCGTGAGCGACTTGACCTGGCTGGTTGCATCCGTGGAAACGGTGACGAGGGTGTTCTGGGCTTCGCGTGCACCTGACGTGATGGCCTCGGCGGTGGCGGTACCGGCGGCCGAGAGCGAGCGTTCGACGTCGGCAGCGAGCGACTTGACGTGGTTGGCCGCATCCGCGGACGCGTTGATGAGGGTGTTCTGGGCGTCGCGGGCACCGGCGGTAATAGATTCCGCGGTGGCGGTGCCGGCGATCGACAGCGAGCGCTGCACGTCGGCGGCGAGCGACTTGACCTGGTTCGCCGCATCCGTGGACGCGTTGACCAGCGTGCTCTGCGCCTCGCGGGCGCCGGCGGTAATCGATTCGGCGGTGGCGGTGCCGGCGATCGACAGCGAGCGCTGCACATCGGCGGCCAGCGACTTGACCTGGTTGGTGGCCTCCGTGGAGGCCGCGATCAAGGTGTTCTGGGCTTCGCGGGCGCCGGTCGTGACGGCTTCGGCAGTGGCGGATCCGGCGGCCGACAGGGCACGTTCGACGTCGGCTGCGAGCGACTTGACCTGGCTTGCCGCGTCCGCGGACGCCGTAACCAGCGTGGTCTGGGCCTCGCGGGCGCCGGAGAGTACCGACGCAGCGGTGGCGTTGCCGGCGGCCGAGAGCGTGCGCTCGACGTCGTCGGCCAGCAATTTGATCTGGGACGCCGCTTCGCTGGAAGCCGAGACCAGCGAGGTCTGGGCCTCGCGGGCGCTGGTGAGGATCGAGTTCGCGGCACCGGTGCCGACGGCGGTGAGGGAGCTTTCGACCTCGGCCGATGTCAGCCTCAGCTGGGCGCCGACATCGGACGAAACCGTGAGCAGCGCCTGCTGCGCGGTACGCGCGCCGGTCTGGATGGTTTCAGAGGTGTTGACCACGAGGTTGGTGAGCGAGCGCTCGGCGTCCTCGACGTGCGACCTGATGCCCGAGGACAACAGCTCGGCGCGCGCCATGAGGTCGTCGCTGGCCTGACGGCCGCTGCTTTCGATACGGCCGGCCACGGCTTCGACGCGCGAGCCGAGCAGATCCTCGAACTGGGCGACGCGCATGTCGATGTCGGTGGCGACGGCGCCGACCCGGGTTTCGATACCCTGGTGGATATCCTGGAACCGCGCCGCGATGGTGTCGATCAGATAGGCGCTGCGGCCGTCGATGGTCTGGGTCACGCTGGTGATGCGCTGGTCCACGGCTTCGACTGCCTGTGCGGTGCCAACCGTCAGCGACGTGGTGACGTTGCCGAGGCGCTGGTCGATGGCTTCGACGGCTTGCGCCGTGCCTGTTGTCAGCGACGTGGTGACGTTGCCGAGGCGCAGGTCGATGGCTTCGACCGCTTGCGCGGTGCCAACGGTCAGCGACGTGGTGACGTTGCCGAGGCGCTGGTCGATGGCTTCGACCGCTTGCGCAGCGCCAACGGTCAGCGAGGTGGTGACGTTGGTGAGGCGCTGGTCGATAGCTTCGACGGCTTGCGCGGCGCCGACCGTCAGCGACGTCGTCAGGTTGGTGAGGCGGGAGTCGATCGACTGGATGGCCTGCGTGGTGCCTCCGGTCAGCGACGAGGTGAGTTCGGTGAGACGCGAGTCGATCGAGTGGATTGCCTGCGCGGCACCATCGGTCAACGAGCTCGCCAGTGTGCCGAGGCGATCATCGATCGTCTCGGTGACGGACCTGGCGCGGGTGTCGAAGGTCTGTTCGAGCGCTTTCAGACGGCCGTCGACGGTCTCGTCGAACGACCGGATCTTGGTGTCGAGCGAGTTGTCGAGATGGTTGACGCGCGTGCTCAGCGTGGTTTCGAACTGCAGCAGGCGCTGATCGAGCGAGGCGGTGATCTCGCCGCTGTTGGAGATCAGGCGGGTGTCGAAAGTGTCGACATAGTTCTTCAGGCTCTCGGCGATGTCCTGCGTCCGCTGGCCCATGCGGTCGACGATCTCGCCGCCGAAGGTTTTGACGGTGCGGTCGAATTCGGAGATGTGACGGGTGATCAGGGCGCCGAGCGTGCCTGAGTCGCGGGCGAATTTCTCGACCAGTTCGCTGCCCTGGTTCTTCACCAGTTCGTCGAACGCGCTCATCTGCAGCGAGAGGCTGTCATGCGCGGTCTCGGTCTGGCTGACGACCTTGGCGACCAGCGAGTTCACGGTCACGTCGAGCGCGTCGCTGGCCTTGTCGCCGGAGGTCATGATGCGGGTCGCCAGGCGGTTGCCGGCCTCGTCGATCTTGCTGACGAGATCGCCGCTGCGCAGCTCGAGCTCGAGCAGCAGCGAGTCGCTGGAATTCTTCAGGGAGTCGTGGACCTGTTCGGTGCGGTCGGAAATGCCGTCGACGATGGTCGAGGAACGCTGCTCGAACTCGCCGGTGATGCGGTCGATGCGTTCGTTCAGCATCTCGTGGACGCGATCGGCCAGATCGACGAACTCGTCATGGACGTGGCCGGTCTTGAAGTTGAGGCTGGTGGTCAGCCGCTCCGAGGCGTCGAGCACGGCGCGCGTGGTCTCGGCGCTGGCTTCCTCGAGGCGGTCGAGCAGGTCGCCGCCGCGCTCGCCGAGCGCGAGGATCATGTTGTCGCCGGCATGGCTCAAGGCGGTGGTGATGTGGGCGCCGCGTTCTTCCAGCGCGCCGGTGATGCTTTTCGCGACTTCGTCGACGCGCGAGGCGATCGCGTCCGAGATCAGCGCGATGTCGTGGCGCAGGTCGATCTGCACGCCGGAAATGGCGCTGCGAACCTGCTCGGCCTGGCCGACCAGATTGTCGCGCTGATGGGCGATGTCCTGCAGCAACGCGCGGATGCGCACTTCGTTGTCGGAATAGGCACGCTCCAGCGCCGCGACTTCGTTGGCCACCAGCGTTTCCAGTTCGCCGGCGCGCGCGATCGCGCGTTCGACGCCGTCGCCCATCGCAGC
Source organism: Bradyrhizobium sp. AUGA SZCCT0169 (assembly GCF_018130085.1). Taxonomy (NCBI): domain Bacteria; kingdom Pseudomonadati; phylum Pseudomonadota; class Alphaproteobacteria; order Hyphomicrobiales; family Nitrobacteraceae; genus Bradyrhizobium; species Bradyrhizobium sp. AUGA SZCCT0169. The sequence goes on from NZ_JAFCMC010000018.1 coordinate 96,765, forward strand.
GACTTCGCGGCGGATCGCCTGGCCGACCGTCACCATCGAGTCGGAGGCGGCACCTTCGGGCTCGGAGAAGCGGATCGCGACCTGCGCCATCGATTGCGCGATCATCCGCATTTCCTGGCCGCGCCAGGCAAGGCTGGCGAGGAAATAGAACAGCAGCACCGGCGCAAAGAACAGCGCGGCAAGGCCGCCCAGCACCAACACGCCGCCGCTCTGTCCCATTGCGGCCTGCAGCGAAGGCAGGAACGCGGCGGTCAGCAGTGCGCAGCCGACGATCCAGACGCCGGCGAACACGGTGGCAAGCGTATAGACGCCGCGGGCAGGACGGCCCTTCTGGATTGCCTGGAGAATTTGTCCGATGGTTTCGCGGTCGTCGTTGGCGGCGCGACGCGGGGCGCGCGGCTCTTCGATCGGATCGAAGACCTGGCGGTCGACGCCAGACCGCGTATCAACGCGCGTATCGAACGGGGTTTCGGAATAGGCCGGGGGCGTGGACGAAATGCTTGATGGCGAAAGGTCGTTGTTGCCGATCGAATTGCGATTGGGATCGACAGTGGTGTCACTGATGTTCAGCGCTTCCTGAATGGCGGAAAGCGCGACTTCGGTGGGATCTTTGACCTTCTTGGGATTGTTCGCCATGTTCAGTCGAGCCCTCTTACTTTTTACGCGTCCAGCTAGTCTTGCAAACGCCCCCGCAAGCCCAAACCGGATCTTTGCCCCACACGGACGCAGCCGCGCCCCGTCGGCGGCTTGTCCGCTACATCCGCAAACATCCTATTGGTTGAGTGATGCGAATGAAATGGCCGCGATTAAGACTTTCTTAATCATCGTTAACAGCTTTGTGGCTTAAGGCCTTACGGATACTCGAAATTCCCGTGGGAGACCGTCCTTTGCGGCAAGTCCTCGGCGAAAAGTAGGCAAAGTTGCGGCAATTCCGGTGAACGTTCCATTAACCAGTTTCGTGATTGGGTGGCCAAAACGGCCCTGCCTGGATCGGTCCGGCGGGGAGATGTGGGTCAGGCCATGCCGCTTCACCTTGAACGGATACAATGGATGCCATCGCCGCCGCTCGCTCCCGATGACGGTCCGATCGATTTCGAACACCTTAAGCGCATGACGCTTGACGATGCCGGCCTCGAACAGGAGGTGCTGGCGATGTTCGCGGCCCAGTCGGCCAAGCTGATGGCCATGCTTGCCACCGTGCCGGCAGATGCCGATGCGCTGGCCCATACGCTGAAGGGCTCGGCCCGCGCGATCGGCGCCTTCGGTGTGGCGGAAACCGCCGCCCGGCTGGAGGCGGTTCTTGCCGATGGCGCCGATCCGTCCCGCCTTGTTGCCGAACTCGACGAGGCCATTGCGCGGGCGCGGGCGGCGATCGAGGCGATTCTGCGCCGGTCCTGACGCGGGCCTGCGATCTGACGCCCGCCAAAACCCCGCCAAATTAGCCCCTTAGGTTTTCGTTCCGACCGCTGGCGCTGTGCGGATCGACCCGTTATAGGACTGCCGGGGACCCTCCTACCGTATACCGGCAGCACGAGCGATCATGGCCAAAATCCACTTTGTCGACCATTCCGGCGAAAAACGAACCATTGAAGTCGAAAACGGCGCGACCGTGATGGAAGCCGCGATCCGCAACGCCATTCCGGGCATCGAAGCCGAATGCGGCGGGGCCTGCGCCTGCGCGACCTGCCACGTCTATGTCGAGGAAGAATGGCGCGAGAAGGTCGGCTCGCCCACGCCGATGGAAGAGGACATGCTGGATTTCGGCTTCGACGTACGGCCGAATTCGCGCCTGTCGTGCCAGATCAAGGTCTCCGACGAACTCGACGGCCTCGTGGTCTCGACGCCGGAACGGCAGGCGTAGAACCTCGTCCGGCTCCGCCGGATGGTTCAGCGTGCTCCGGCGCGCTCCCTTTCGACCAGGTCCTCATCGACCGCATAAACCGCGCAGTCGGCGGCAGCCTTTGCGCATGCGGCAAGGGCCGCGTCCTGCGCCGCGACGGCGGACCGCTGCCCGGCACGGTAGCCAAAGCCGCCGGTCGGGGACACCGCAAATGCCTTGTGAGGGCTCGCGGACAAATAATCTGCAAAGGCTGAGCGGCCTTTTTCACCCAACCGGGGCGGCGGCGAAAGCGCTGCCGGAAGCGGTGCTGCGGCCAGTTCCCGCGTTCCCAGATTCTGCTCGTGCAGGAAGCGATCGACCATCGGGGTCCATAGCGCAATGCCCCTCGAGAACAGCGTGTGGCCGTCGTCGCGGAACGCTGGGGCGTCGATCAATTCAGCGCGGCCGCCGGCGCCGGTGAACGCCGCGTGCATCCGGTGCGCGAGGTCGGGGCGAAAGAACTTGTCGTTTTCCGCATAGATCCACAGCGTCGGAATTCGCGACGTCCGGCCGAGCGCCGCAAATGCCCGGACCAGTGCCGCCTCGTCGCAGACATCGTCATCGGCACGTGAACCGCGCCCGCCGGCGAAGCTGATCGCGGCGACGAGTCCGGGCGGCGCAGTGGCGGCGAGCGCGATGCTGGCAAAGCCGCCCGCCGAGGAGCCGACCGCGATCATGCCGCTCGTGGAAACGTCGGTGCGGTCCTGCATGGCCCGGATCGCGGCGGCCAAATCTTCGGCAGACGCCCGGGCCGATCGCAAATAATCACGATTGGCGCAGCGACCATTGCTCTCGGCATATCGGCCGCCGGACTCGCCATAGCCTCGCCGCATCACGACCAGCGCTGCGAAACCGCGCCGCGCGAATTCGATCGCCTGCCGGTACATGCCATACGGCGACATGTCGGCTCGCGCGGTGTGATCGCGCGGTGCGCCGTGGCTGATCAGCGCCAGTGGATAGCGTCCGCTGCCCGAGGGCCGCACCAGCATTGCCTCAAGGCCCACCGTTTCCGCAGCCGCCATCGGAATGCGCAAATCCTCGCGATGGTATCCATCGGCCGCGGCGGGCTTTATCGTCGCGGAGACGATCAACACCGCCAGCAGCGCGGCGTGCATTATCGTCCGTCCATTCCGCGCCGCAGCCAGCGCTGGAAGTTTCCGATGATCTCCTCGGTCAGCGGTGTCGGCTTTCGTGTCGCCTCATTGAGCAGCACCGATACCGATTGCGCCGAGGCGACGCATGTGCCTTCGGAGAACACCACCTGATCGAAGGTCACGGAGGTGCGGCCGAATTTCACGACCCCGAGCCCCATCTCGATGGTGCCCGGCCAGCGCAGCTCGGCGCGAAAATGGATGTCGAGCCGGACCATGATCCAGCTGACGCCGTCCGGCATCAGCCCATAGCTGCGGTCCTTCATCAGCGTGACGCGGCCGGTTTCGAAATAGGTCGCATAAACCGCGTTGTTGACGTGCTGGTTGGGGTCGAGGTCGGCGAAACGCACATTGTCGGTCAGCCGGTAGGGGAAATCCTCCAGGCGCGGCGTTGAATCGAGGCGGGCAGGGGCGTTCACGGGGCGGTCTCCGAACGTTTCACGTTGTTACAGCCCAGTTATCCTGCTCCGGCAAGGGGTTGAGGCGAAGGCCACCTGCCATATTATGGCTTTCCTGTTCCACCGGCGTTGGCTAGACAGACGCTGCCCCAGAAGCGCCGCCCAGGCCATCGGCGCGGTCCAACCGAAAAGAAGCTGAGATGAGCGAAGCGATCAAAACCGATGTGCTGATTATTGGTGCAGGTCCTTGCGGACTGTTCGCCGTGTTCGAACTGGGCCTCCTCGATATGAAGACGCATCTGGTCGACATCCTCGACAAGATCGGCGGCCAGTGCGCCGAGCTCTATCCGGAAAAACCGATCTACGACATTCCCGGCATTCCCTTTGTCACCGGCCAGGGCCTCACCGACGCGCTGCTGGAGCAGATCAAGCCGTTCAATCCGACCTTTCACCTCAACGAGATGGTGGAGACGATCGAGAAGATCGGCGATCCTCTCTTTCGCGTCACCACCGACGCCGGCCAGGTGTTCGAATGCAAGGTGGTCGTGATCTCCGCGGGCGGCGGCTCGTTCCAGCCCAAGCGCCCGCCGGTGCCGGGCATCGAGGCCTATGAGGGCACCTCGGTGTTCTACGCGGTGCGCAAGATGGAGCAGTTCCGCGACAAGAATATCCTGATTGTCGGCGGCGGCGATTCCGCACTCGACTGGACGCTCAATCTGCACCCCATTGCCAAGCACGTGACGCTGCTGCACCGGCGCGATGATTTCCGCGCCGCTCCACACAGCGTCGAACAGATGCGTGCACTGGTGGCTTCCGGAAAAATGGACCTGAAGATCGGTCAGGTCACCTCGCTTGAAGGCGAGGGCGGCAAGCTCTCGGGCGCCATGATGAAAGGCAACGACAACGCGGTCTCGAAGGTCGAGTGCGATACCATGCTGCCGTTCTTCGGGCTGACCATGAAGCTCGGACCGGTTGCGAACTGGGGCGTTGCGCTCGAGAACAATCTGGTGCCGGTCGAAACCGCCGCCTTCGAAACCAATGTGTCAGGCATATTTGCGATCGGCGACATCAATACCTATCCGGGCAAGCTGAAGCTGATCCTGAGCGGATTCCACGAGGGCGCGCTGATGGCGCAGAAGGCGCATCGCTACGTCTATCCGGACAAGCGCCTCGTCTTCCAGTACACGACCTCGTCATCGAGCCTGCAGAAGAAGCTCGGCGTCAACTGACAGCCGGCGCATCTAACGAAAGTATTTGACTAAGAGTTCGACTGACGTTCTTTTTACAGCAGCGCCCCTGAGCTGTCCCATTCGGAGAGCACCGTGAAACGTTGGTCGAACCGAGTGAGGCGGTGCGCGGTCATCTTGTTTTTGTGCTCCCTGCTGCCGGCGGGTAGCGCCGTCGGTAGCGAGAGTTCGGACGACACCATCAAGGTCGGCGTCCTGCATTCGCTCTCCGGCACCATGGCCATCAGTGAAACCACGCTGAAGGACACCGTCCTCTTCCTGGTCGACGAGCAGAACAAGAAGGGCGGCTTACTCGGCAGGAAGCTTGAGGCGGTCGTGGTCGACCCGGCGTCGAACTGGCCGCTGTTCGCGGAAAAGGCCCGCGAGCTGATCACCAAGGACAAGGTCTCTGTCGTATTCGGCTGCTGGACCTCGGTGTCGCGCAAGTCGGTGCTCCCGGTGTTCAAGGAGCTGAACTCGATCCTGTTCTACCCCGTGCAGTACGAGGGAGAAGAGAGCGAGCGCAACGTGTTCTACACCGGGGCGGCGCCGAACCAGCAGGCGATCCCCGCGGTCGACTATCTGATGAAGTACGAGAAGGTGCAGCGCTGGGTGCTGGCCGGCACCGACTACGTCTATCCGCGCACCACCAACAGGATCCTCGAAGCCTACTTGAAGTCGAAAGGCGTTGCGCAGGAAGATATCATGATCAATTACACGCCGTTCGGTCATTCGAACTGGCGGACGATCGTGGCCGACATCAAGAAGTTCGGCTCGGCCGGCAAGAAGACCGCCGTCGTTTCCACCATCAACGGCGACGCCAACGTTCCCTTCTACAAGGAACTCGGCAACCAGGGCATCAAGGCGAGCGACATTCCGGTTGTCGCGTTCTCGGTCGGCGAAGAAGAACTCGCCGGCATCGACACCAGGCCACTGCTCGGTCATCTGGCCGCCTGGAACTACTTCCAGTCGATCAAGGATCCGGCCAACGAGAAGTTCATCAAGGCCTGGCAGGCCTATACCAAGAATCCGAAGCGCGACACCAACGATCCGATGGAAGCCACCTATATCGGCTTCAACATGTGGGTGAAGGCGGTTGAGAAGGTGAAGTCGACCGATCCGGACAAGGTGATCGACGCGCTGCCGGGCATCGAAACTCCAAATCTGACCGGCGGCATCGCGAAGATGCTTCCGAACCATCACATCACCAAGCCGGTGTTCATTGGTGAAGTCAAAATCAATGGTCAGTTCGACGTGGTGTGGAAGGCCCCGGGCCTGGTGGCCGGCGATGCGTGGTCGAACGAACTCGAGGGCTCCAGGGACCTGATCGGCGACTGGGTTGGCAGGAAGTGCGGCAACTACAACACCAAGACCAACAAGTGCGGAGGCCATTGAAGCCGGTTTGCGTATCGAGCCGGTTCCTGGCTCTTGCTGGCGATGATTCCAACGAAAATATGACCGAATGGCCGCGGCTCGTTCGCCGCGGTCTCGCGTTCGTCCGTCCAGGCACTGGAACCGTCCGCGAAATGGCCTTAGTCTGCGGCCATTCATTTTGTGAATAAGTCAGGTGATGACGATGCGAAATGCGCTTTCCTTGATTCGACTGATATTGCCGATCGTGATGGGCTTTGCGTTCGTTTGCGAACTTGCTGCGCAAACGGCGGAGCCGTCAGCCGCCGGGCTGTGGCAAAAGGTCGAGAAGGGCAAGCCGGTCGGATGGTTTCTGGTGGTCGATCGCGACGGCCTCTATGAAGGCGCGTTTGCCAAGCTTTTTCCTGAGCCAGGCGATGCTCCCAATCCGGTCTGCTCAAAATGCACCGACGATCGAAAAGATCAGCCGTGGCTCGGGCTCTCGTTCATTCGCGACATGAAACGCGACGGACTGAAATACGAGAACGGCAATGTGCTCGATCCGCGCGACGGCAAGATCTACAAAGCCAAGATGACGCTCAGTCCCGACGGACAGACGTTGACCATGCGCGGCTATCTCGGCTTCTCGTTATTGGGCAGGGACGAGGTCTGGACCCGGCTGCCGGATACTTCGATAGCAACGCTCGACCCCGCCATCATCGCGAAATACCTGCCGGCACAGGCGGCGGCGATGAAGCAGCCTGCTCCGAAAGCGCCCGCCCCAAAGAAGGCGACGACGCCGGCGCTCGCGCCGCCACCGGGAGCGCCGGCCCCCGCGCGTTAGAGCGTTTTCCAGCGAAGTAGACACCGGTTCGCGTGAAGAAAACGCGTCAAAACAAGAATCTAAAGCTCCGTTCCGATTCCATCGGAACGGAAAAGGCTGTAGCGGTGGCCGTTCGGCCAAAGGGCTTCAAATCTCCGACTTCAGGTCGGCGAAAGCCTCTTTGAGGTAAGCGGCGATAGGTCGCTTTCCCTCCTCGCGGTTCCAGTTATCGATCGCGAGACGCAGGGCTCCGATCGACATCATCGCGACGACGCGGAGCGCAGGCTGCCGCTTGGGCTGCGGCCACATCTGGCAGAGCGCGTCGAATACCGCTTGTTCCTTCTCTACATATTTCGCCTGGTGTCGGATGCGAAGCGACTCGTTCGCGCACATCAGGCGTTCGATCACCCTGGTTTGCTTGTAATCGGCCTGAAAGCGCAACGTCAGCTCCAATAAGGCGCTCTTCACGGCGTTGAGGGGGGACTGTTTGGTCGATTGCTCCAGCAAGGCGGCTCGCAGGGTCTCGTTGAAACCGCCGTCCTGCCACGCCAGCAGAATCTCTTCCTTGGACTTGAAGTAGTAGAAGAACGTTCGCCGCGAGATCCCCGCGGCCTCCGCGATCGCATCGAGCGTGGTGGCCTCGTAGCCGTTGGTCAGAAACAGTTTCAGGCCTTGCTCGGCGATGCGATGCAGCGTCTCGCGCCGCTTCCGCTCGCGCAGGCCTTCCTCCTTGGGGGACGCATTCTCCATGGCGTCTTGTGGCACGAATATATTTCCTTGCAAAATTACACTAAGTGCAATTACAATATTACACCCAGTGCGAATTGTGTTCAAGGTGAGGCAAGCATGGACAGCAGGATTGGCGGCGGTGCATCGTTGCGGCGTGTTCAGTCCGCTGCAGTCGGTCAGGACGGTACAACCGGGACTGCCTCGCGGTCCCGACGGTCCGGCGAAGACGTGCCGGCCACCATCACGCGACGGGGCCTCAGCGCCATGCTGCTCGCCGTCGCCATCACGGCTGCCGTTCCGACCAATCCCGCAGCAGCGGAGGCCGTGGCGCCCGCTTTTCGCGTCGTTGATTTCGAGTGGGTCGACCCGACGCGTTCGCGGACCATTCCCGCGCGCCTGCACTGGCCCGCGAATATCGCGCCGGGAGCGCGCGTGCCGCTCATTGTGTTCTCCCACGGGATGGGCGGCTCCCGCCGGGGATATAGCTATCTCGGCAAGTATTGGGCCGCGCGCGGCGTTGCCAGCCTGCATGTTCAGCACGCGGGCAGCGACTCGTCGCTCTGGGTCGGTAATCCCCTTACCGTCGTCGACCGTTTGCAGCGAGCGGCTCACGAGAGCGAGGCGCTTGCCCGGGTCTGGGATTTGCGCTTCGCGCTCGACCGCGTGCTGCTCGGCGGCGTCGGCCCCTACGGAGCCCAGATCGACCGTCGGCGCATCGTGGCGGCTGGTCATTCGTATGGTGCGAACACGGCGCTTCTTGCCGTCGGCGCGCGCGTGCTGCGCGAAGGGCAGTGGGTCGAGGCCCGCGACCCGCGCTTTGCCGCGGCGATCGTGATCTCTGCACCGCCGTTCTACGGTGAAACCGATCTGGCTCCGGTGCTGAGCAAAATCACGGTTCCCACTCTGCATGTGACCGCCACCAATGATGTCATCCAAATTCCCGGGTATTACTCGCCCGCAGCCGACCGGCTCGCCGTCTTCGACGCAATGGCCGCACCGCGCAAGCTGCTCGCCGTATTCGAAGGGGGCTCGCACAGCATATTTACAGATCGCGCGTTCACGGGCGGTCCGGCCCTCAACCCGAAAGTGAAGGCCGCCACGGCAGAGCTCACGCTGGCTTTTCTCGATATGGCCTTCGACGGCAACGGTACGGCGCTGACGCGTTGGAATGCGACATGGCAACCTATTCTGGCGTCCGCGCCCGGGTCAGCGCTTTCGCCGGCTCTGAGCGCCCGTTCCCGCCGGGTGGTGCAGGGTTCAGCGATCGGCTTGCCGGTTACGCCATGAGGTGGATCGTCGTCGCGGCGTTGGGCTGGATGGCCGGGGGCTGCTCGGCCGTACAACTGGAGCGGTCCGGCTCGTTGGCGTCCTACGACAATCTGACCCCGTCCGACGGGCTTCTGACCAAGTCGCAGGTTCGGGTCAGCAAGGCCGAGATTCTCGCAGCAAAGACCCTGCGGATCGAGCCAACCGCCCTCACGGCAGCCGCCGCGCGCGTGCCCTTCTCGGACGAGCAGCGCAGGCTGATCAAGAATACGGTCAGCAGAGCCATGTGCCTTGCTCTGAGCGAGCGCTTCCGCGTCGTCGCCCCGACGGAGACGGCGGATTTGAGTGTCCGTGCGGTGATCATCCACGTGGCGCCGACCGATGCGACGGCCGCCGGCGTCTCCAAGGTCGCGAGCGTCGTGCCGTCGATCGTTGCCCCTGGTTTACCGATCCCCGTCCCGCGGCTTCCGATCGGGCTCGGGAGCCTCGCCGTGGAGGCCGAGGCCCGTGATCGTAATGGAAGCCAAAAAGCCGCCATGATCTGGGCGCGTGGCGCGAATTCCTTTACCAGCGCGCCACGCGTGTCGAGCGACGGGGACGCCTACGATCTCGCTTCTGCCTTCGGAGACGATTTCGGGAAATTGCTGGTCACGGCCGAGAGTCCGTTCGGAAAAATTTCGTCACCGCCATCGATCGCCAGATTGCAGGCCTCCCTCGGCGGAGCGCCGAAGGAGGTGGCTTGTGAAGCATTCGGGCGAGCGCCGGGACTGGTTGGCATGATCGGCGAGAGGATTGGACTGCCACCGGATTGGACCGACCGAGGTACGCCAGCAAACGAGATCCACCCTGAACCTGCTCCGCGTGTCGACACGAAGGCAGTTTCCGCGCTCGAACGCTAACGCGTCCCCGGAAATCCCGGGATCGGCAATCCCGGGATCGGCGATACCGGCTGCGAAATCACTTCAGGTACGGCGGCATCCAGTTGCAGCACGGCAGCCGCGGCCGGCAGTGCCGCGTCCGCCATGGCGGCGTGGCCTTCGGCGGTGGGATGCACGGCGCCGCCATACACCGCCGACAGGACCCCCCAGGTCGCGTCGTGGATGTCGGCGGGCTGCTGCGACGACGGCAAGCCCTGCGGATAGGTCATTGCCGCAAAGTAGCTGTCATTGGCGTCGCGGATCCAGCGCGCGCGCGGCAGATAGGCGCGATATTCCGCGGCGCTGCGGCCGCACAGCATCGGCTGGCTGGCGGCGGTGACGATATCAGGATCGAAGCTCTCGCCGCGGGCCGAGAAACATTGGCGATCGAATTCGGGATCGCTCTCCGCACGCGCGCAGAAACCGTGGTTCGCAAACGTCGCCTGATGCGCATCGACAAAGGTCATGCGGTCGGCGCGCGGGTTGCGGCACAGGATGCCGGATTGGCACAGCGCGAGCGCCTTGAGCTGCGGCAGGAATTCGCCCTCGACAAAGTTCGAGACCGCGGCGAGCCGCTGCGGCTCGGCGTTGAACGAGGGATGAATATCAAAGCCCGCCCGTCCGCCGGGGCAGGGTGCGCCGTTATTGGCCAGCGTCGGGTTGGCGTAGGAGGTGTAGACCACGCGGGACATGTCGCCGACCAGCGGCTTTAACGCCTCACGCAGCTTGGCGAATCCTTGCGGCAGGTCGCGCATCAGCGCGCCCCTTGCATCGTCCACCGACGCCAGCACGCCGCTGCGCCGGAACAGGGCGCGCTCCGTTGCCGTGTCCACGATCACGTCGGCGACAAGCCCCGAAAAATAAATGTCGTTGGCGCCGATCGACAGCAGCACCAGATCGAGCTTGCGGTCGGGCTGCCGGCTTTTGGCCGCCGTAACGGCTTCGCGCAATTCGGAGAGCTGGGCATTGACCGTGCCCCGGCAGCTGCCGGATTTCGACGGCGGGCAGTCACGGGCGCGCTGCGAGCCGAACAGGCCGTCGGCGATGGTGGCGCCGGTGCAGGCCAGCGGCAGATACGTCACCGCAATATGCGGATATTGTACGGCGAGCGCCAATGCGGTCCGCGTCTGGTAGCTGTAGAGCGAGCGGTGGCAGGCTGCATTGAGCCAGAGCGCGCTCTGCCGCTGCCAAACGGCCATCGTATCCGGCGCTTCACAGGCCCGTCCGCCTTTATAGCCGGCGCGGCTTGGACGGTAATATTGCGAGGCGGCCGTTCCCAGATAGGAGCGGAAACAAAAGCCTTCATCGGACAGCGCGATAGGCCGGTCCGGATTTCCCTCGCCGGAAGCGATGCTGTCGCCGAGGCCGGCGATGAAGATGTCGCGCACCGAGATCTCGGTGGCGACGCGCTGGCCGCCGTCCGAGCCGGCGGAGACGTCGACGCTGGCAACGGTGGTACGTCCATAGCGGACCCGGAAATTGACCGGCTCGGCGCAGTCGAAGGTGGATCCTTGCGGTCCGTCGCCATCGTCAAACGACCAGGCGCAGGTGGCGCCAACCGGAACCTGTCCCGTCAGGCGGACGGTGATGGGATGATCGATCGGGGTCAGATAGCTTTCCTTGACGTTATCGCGCGTGCAGGGCTCGCTGACGCGGCCGGCAAGATCGATGCAAAGCCGGTTCACGGTGTTTCGTGCCCAGCCGCGGCCGTCGCTTTGCAATCCCAGCGCCTGTTCGGCGGCCAGAACGCTGCGGCCGCGGCCACTTTCGGAATGCAGCTGAAAATCCCGTTCTTCCCGGAACAGGCGGAAGCGGTTGCGGACCTCCCACGAAATCTGCATGGCGCCTTGGGCGATCTGCGCTTCCGCAGGGGGAGGCGAGAGCGCCGCCAGCGCGCCGGCGAGCAGCGCGACTGATGTTATCGATCGAGGTAAAATTCCGGCCATGGCGCGTTTGACGTTAGCGGTAAGGCAGAAATAAGAGAATGAGGCAGCGCTAGCCCAAAAGTCCGGATAACGACAATAATTTTGCCGTTACCGGACACGCCGAGCTGGAACCACCGGGGCCAAGCGGCTGCTAGGACTGGCGGCTCTTGATCGGCTGCCGCACCCGGGCCGAGGCGGTGCAGGCTTCTGCGAGCCGTCGGCGTTCGTACCAAGGCTGCAACACACTGAGCCAGAGTTCGCGCACACCCATGATCGAGATCGAGATCGCGAACGGAAGCAGGAAATACAGGATCCGGAATACCACGAGCGTCGCCAGCAATTGTTCCTTGCCGAACTGGGGCAGCGCTACCAGCATCGCGGCGTCGAACACGCCGATGCTGCCCGGCGCATGGCTGGCGAAGCCGAGAAGTGTTGCGAGGATGAAGACCACCGCCAGCGAAACGAAATCGATATGGGGCTGCGTCGGCATCAACAGATACATCGCCAGCGCGCAAAATCCGAGATCGATCACGCCGATCGCGACCTGCAGCAGCGTCAGCCGCGCCGAGGGCAGCACCACCTTCCAGCCGTTCTGGCCGAGTTCGCGGCGGCTGTCTCCGGTGATCAGCCAGAGGAAATAGGCCGCGATGCCGGCGAGGCAGCCGAGTGCGATCAGCCGGTTCACCGATGGCGGCAGCAGGTCCATGGCCGTCGCCGCTTCGGGATGCCAGGCCATGCCCATGCCGAGCACGAACAGGTTGCCGAGCCAGAAGGTCAGGCCCGAGAGGAAACAGATTTTGGCGACATCGATCGCGCTCAGGCCGTAGTCGGAATAGATCCGGAAACGGATCGCGCCGCCGGTAAAAACGGTGGCGCCGATGTTGTGGCCGATGGTGTAGCTGGTGAAACTCGACAGCGCAGCGATGCGATAGGGGACGTGCGTCTTGCCGATGGTTCGCAGCGCAAAGAAATCATAGAAGGTCAGCGTGCAAAACGCGCCTACCACGCACAGTGCAGCCAGCGCGATGCGATGCGGCGCGATTTCCGTCAGCGCGGTCAGGATGATCGCGGTGTCGACCCCCTTCAGGGTGTTAACCAGATGGGTGACCGCAAGAATGATGATGAGGAGACTCGCAGCGATCCCTAGCCGTTTCCAGCCGATCTTCTCCTTGAAGCCACGCCCAAGCGTGGTCAGCAGCCGATGCATTCATCCTCCCGGCGGGATGGCAAAAGAAAACCTGTCAAACGAGGCGACAGGGACGGTCAGACGCACCGTGCGCGAAGACACATAAGCCAAAATCGAACCGTTGTGCAGCCCTTGACAAGCCTAGCATCTGCGTTCGTTCGGCAACCCTGTCATACGTCCTACATATCCGGCCGCGTTAACGATTGTGAGTCGCGGCCAGGCGTGTTCCCAACGCTCTCTTGCAAGCGCCGTTCCGCTGGTACCGGGGCCGCCTCGCGTAGATCGGCTTGAGAGGGACCGCGGTTTCGCATTCCCAGGCCGGGGGACGGTTATTCGGAGGCATCACGACCATGAACGGCTTGTTCATCCCAAATTGCGGACATCTAATATTACGCTGAGAGACAACTCGTGAAAGCGTCGCCGCCGAAGACGCCCGAGAAGGCGGCCGAAAAGCAGCTTAAACGGGGCTTTTTCTGTCATCTCGACGAAACGGACGCATGCCCGGAAAGGTGCTTCCGCTGCGGGGACCGGTGGGCAAGGCGGTCAATGGCCCGTCGATCGACGCCATCATCCAGAAGGCCGACCAAGTCGTGGACGAGGTCGCGGCCGTGCTGGATGCAACCGCTCAGCAATGTCGCCTGCGCCGCTGCGCTTGACGAGATCTCGCTGTGACCGTCCGGGCGGAAGCTGCCGCGCGACCATACGCTGGCGGAGCCCACGGTTGGTCTGCAGGCCGCGAGCTGATTTGTCCGGGTCATTGAGGCAAAACGCCGCGCGTGAAAATCGCGCGCGTTCTTGCGTCCGTGGCTGCGATTCTGGCCGGCCTCCCACTGCCGGTGCGGTACTCACCACCTGGGAATCAGTTCGCCGGTTCGTCGTTTCAGGTGACAGCGGAAATCACCGGGTGATGGCGGGAACCCGCAACCCGCACGCGAGGACGCGAAGCATTTATTCACCATCGGAGCAGACGAAACCGCGTCGGTTACCTCACATGCACCATTAGCGCCGTCATTACAGAGCGCTAGCAGGGGTCTGTGATGTATCAAGTTCTGAATTGCCTGGTCACCGAGCATGATTTGCGGCTGGTCGTTCTCGGCGGCATCATTTGCTGGCTCGCCAGCGCGGTAGCGGTCAGCCTGTTTCATCGGGCCCGGGCTTCTCACGGTCGCACCCGAGCGATCTGGGTCGGCCTTGATGCCGCGGTCGGCGGCTGCGGAATCTGGGCTACCCACTTCGTGGCGATGCTGGCCTACGATCCCGGCTCGGGGGCCGGTTACAATATTCCGGTCACGCTGTTGTCGCTGATCTTCGCCGTGTCGATCGCGGCGGCCGGCCTCAGCATCGCCCTGCTCAATGATCGCCGGTCGACGCTTGCGATGGGCGGTGCGGTTGTTGGCGCTGGCGTCGCAGCGATGCACTACACCGGCATGATGGCGCTCGAGCTTCCGGCGCGCATCGTCTGGTCGCCCGGCATCGTGCTGGCATCCGTCGTGTTCGGGAGCGTGTTCGCAGGCCTGGCGCTCGTTGTCGCCGCGCGCCGGGACGACCGCAAACATACCGTGGCTGCCACGGGCCTGCTGACGATCGCGATCGTTTCCCACCATTTCACGGCGATGGGCGCCGTGACGCTCGTTGCCGATCCGACCCTCGTCATCGATGAATTGACGATCTCACCGGCGGCGCTTTCCTTTCTGACCGCGGTGGCGGCGTTCGCCATTCTCGGCATAACGTTCGTGGCGGCGATACTCGATCGCCGTTCAAGCAGCGAGCTGCATCAGCAGAAGGTTCTGCTCGACTCGGCCATCACAAACATGTCGCAGGGACTTTGCATGTTCGATGCGGACGGCCGCATCATGCTGTTCAACCAGCGCTACAGCGAGATGATGGATCGGACCAATATGCCCCTGCAGGGCCGTTTGTTGGTCGACGTTCTCAAGGATCAGAAAGCGATCGGCAAATGGGACGGCGATCCGGATGAATTCTTCAACATTGTGGTGACCGCGGCGAAGGCCGGCGAGAGCCTGAACCGGGTCGTCACCCGCAACGGACGTTCGATCCGCGTCGTCGATCAGCCCAAAGAGGGCGGTGGTTGGGTCGCGACCTTCGAGGACATCACCGAATGGCAGGCGGCCCAGGAGCAGATCACGCATATGGCGCGCCACGACGCGCTCACCAATCTGCCGAACCGGACGCTTTTCCGCGAGCAGCTTGAGAAGGCGCTGCGCCTGGTCAAGCGCAGCGATCAGCTCGCGGTATTCTGTCTCGATCTCGATCATTTCAAGGAAATCAACGACTCGCTCGGTCATCCGGTCGGCGACGCGCTGCTGAGGGAAGTCGCCCGCCGGCTCGGCGAATGTGTCACCGAGCACGATACGGTTGCGCGACTTGGCGGCGACGAATTCGCGGTCGTGCAGTTCTGCAGCGACTGCGATCCGTCGGCGGTGGCCTTGCTTGCCAGCCACATCGTCGAGAAGATCGGCGAGCCCTACGATATCGGAGGGCACCAACTCGTCGTCGGCGTCAGCATCGGGATCTCGCTGGCGCCCGAGGACGGCAAGAACCCCGATGAGTTGCTGAAGAAGGCCGATCTCGCCCTCTATCGCGCCAAAGCGGATGGCCGCGGCACTTATCGCTTTTTCGAGAGCGGAATGGATGCCCGCGCCCAGGCGCGGCGCATTCTGGAACTGGATTTGCGCGCGGCGCTGCAGCGCGACGAGTTCGAGGTCTATTATCAACCGATCCGCGACGTCGCCAGCGACAGCGTCGTCGCGTTCGAGGCCCTGGTACGCTGGAACCATTCGCTGCGCGGCATGATCTCGCCCGCGAATTTCATTCCGCTGGCGGAGGAAACCGCCCTGATCATTCCGCTCGGCGATTGGGTGCTTCGGCAGGCCTGCATTGACGCCGCAGGCTGGTCCGAGGATATCACCGTCGCCGTCAATCTTTCGCCGGTGCAGTTCAAGAATTCGAACCTGATCTTGTCCGTCAAATCAGCGTTGCAGGCCGCCGGTCTTCCGGCACATCGTCTCGAACTGGAGATCACCGAATCGGTGCTGTTGCAGAACAGCGAGGCGACGCTGGCGGTTCTGCACGAGCTGCGCGGCTTTGGCGTCAGAATCTCGCTCGACGATTTTGGAACGGGCTATTCGTCGCTGAGCTATCTGCGCAGTTTCCCGTTCGACAAGATCAAGATCGACCGTTCGTTCGTCACTGAACTGGCCACGCGCGACGATTCCATGGCCATCGTCCGTGCCGTCACCGGATTGGGCAAGAGTCTCGGGATCGTCACCACGGCGGAGGGCGTCGAGACGGAGGCCCAGTTCGATCTGCTGCGCCGCGAAGGATGCACGCAGGCCCAGGGCTATCTGTTCAGCAGGCCGCGTCCCGCCGCCGAAGTGGCCGCGATGCTGTCGAAGCCGCGTGCGCGCATCGTCGCATAATCGCAGAGCGTTTTCGAGCGAAGTGGATACCGGTTCGCATAGCAATCAAGTTTACGCAGATTGCGTAGACTTATCTGCGGTAGAAAACGCGTCAAAAGAGGAATCGAGTTTGAAGTTACGCCTTACGCAGCGCGAAATGCGCGCCGCAGAACGCCATCGCGGCGCCGAGGCATAACGCCGCAAGTCCCGAAAGCACACCCGAAATCGTCGGGATCGGGCTCGGTGCGGAGGCTGCCTGGCCGGCGCCAGCCAGGATCAGCACGCCGACCGCGATCAGGAACTGGCGCATCCGCTGCGGGATTTGGCCGGACACCGCACTGTGCATCAGATTGGCGGTGAAATAGCCGCTGCAAAACCCGACGCTCGCAATCAGCCACCACGCAATGGCCGCGCCCGCGGGCATGAATTCACGGGTATCGGATCGCCACAGGCCGCCGAGGTCGAGGCCGTAGCGCGCGCCCAGCATGTGAACGGCAAGCGCCAGCAGCACCCCGGATATCATCGCGCCGGCCAGAATCAGGCGTCGCGGAAAATAGGTCGTCTCGGCCATGGCCTGCTTGTAAGGTAAAGCCGGCTGGCAGCGCAAGCTGCGCGCTCGGCCGCTACCGGGATTTTTCAATTGCCAACCTCGTTACCCAACAGGACGGAGACATCGGGGAGTAGCGCGCCCGAGACCCGCTACGTCTACAAGGCGTCGCTGATCGGATCGGCGCATGAATTCAAGCTGACCGATGCCGGCTTGTCGTGGCATATTTCGGGCAAGTCCGGTGTCTGGGACTATGCCGACATCGCGGCGATCCGCCTCAGTTACAAGCCGTCGTCGATGCAGTCCCGCCGTTTCCGCGCCGACCTCCAGGGCAGGGATGGTGGACGCATCACCATTCTCTCGACCACCTGGCAAACCGTCTCGCTGATGGTGCCGCAGGATCGCGACTATCGTGCCTTCATCACCGAGTTGCATCGGCGTATGGCGAAGGCGGGCAGCAAGGCCGCGTTGATCGCCGGTATCGGACGGATAACCTACGCCGCGGCCCTTGCGATGGTGACGTTGCTCGGCATCGCGATGGCCGGACTTCTGGTGCGCGCGTTCGCGACCGGTGAATGGTACGGCGCGTTGTTTCTGGTTGGCTTCGTCGCGCTGTTCAGCTGGCAGATCGGCGGCTTCATCAAGCGCAACCGGCCGCGCGCTTACGACTTCGATCATTTGCCGCAGGCGTTGCTGCCGTAGCTTGCGCAATCAAGCGCAATCAAATGTGACTTCGCCAAGCGCGCCGCATGCGGCATCGTGGCAATGCGTTCCCCGCGGTTGGATGAGCATTGCTGCGAGCATGAAGTGACGGATCGAAGCACGCGATTGCCGACCGAGGCCGAGATTGCCGCCATCGATGCGCAGCATTTGATCAGCACGCCGTTGAAGCCGGCCGATCTGCTGTTCGTGTTCGGCACCCGCGTCGATGTCGAAGAGCGCGTCGATGAAGCCTTCAGGCTGTGGCGGGACGGTTATTTTCGCTGGTCGATCGTCAGCGGCGGGATCACGCCGGGATCGGAGCGCTCGGAATGCGAAATCATTGCCGATGCGATGATTGCGCGCGGCATCCCGCCCGGACGGATCCTGCGGGAAGATCGCGCGATGAACACCGGCGAGAATGTGATCTTCTCGCTCCCGGTCATCGACGCCGCGCTTGGACTGACGAACATCCGCAGCGTAATTTGCCTCGGCAACACCTGGACCGCGCGCCGCTATCCGATGACGCTGCACCGGCACTGGCCGGAAGTGGAGAAAATGCTGGTCACGGTCGACAGTTTTGCGACACCGCGGTCGCTCTGGCACACCGATCCTGAATTCAGGCGGCGCATGCTCTTCGAATGGGACAAGATCGAGCCGTACAAGGCGATAGGCTTCATCGCCGAGTGGCCGTGAAATGAGGGCGACCGGTCTATTCGGTCGATTCGAAATCTTCTTCGCTCGCGCGCAGCATTCCCGCCAGCGTGCGCAGCGCCGCATCAAGCTGGTCGACGGGAGGCGCCGCCAGCGCCAGCCTTATTGCGTTCGGCGCGTGTCCGGGGCTCACCGCAAAGGTCGATGAGGGCGTCAAGGCGATGTCCCGGCGGGCAGCGGCGGCGACGAAGGTCTGCGACCGCCAGTGGTGCGGCAGCGTCAGCCACAGATGGTAGGATTTCGGGTTGGCCTGCAACTCGAAGCCGGCCAGCCGTTCGGCGGCAATGTGCTGGCGCCGCTGCGCATCGATGCGCTTTAGTCTGACGAGTTCGGACGCGGTGCCGTCGGCCATCATGCGTTGCGCGGCCGCGAAGGCGTATCCCGACGCCGTCCATCCGCCGGAACGAACTGATGCCATGATGCTCTCGCGCAAACGTGGCGGCGGAACGATGAAGCCGAGCGCCAGACCCGGTGCGACCTTCTTGGAAAGGCTGTCGAGCACGACGCAGCGATCGGGCGCCAGTGCCGCCAGCGGAGCCTCGTCGTCGAGGAATCCATAGACCGCGTCTTCGATGATGGTGAGATCGAGCTTCTCGACGACGCGCAGCAACTCGGTGCGGCGCGAGGCCGGCATGGTCATGCCCAATGGATTCTGGACCGTCGGCTGGATGTACAGCGCTGTCAGATGCGCTTCACGGTGGGCCTTTTGCACGGCGTCGGGACGCACGCCGTGTTCGTCCATCGTCAGCGGCACCAGTGTCACGCCGATCCGGGCGGCGATGCCCTTGATGAAAGGATAGGTCAGGGCCTCCACGCCGCAACGGCCGCCGGCCGGTACGATCGCGGCCAATGCGGCGGCGATGCATTGCCGGCCGTTGGCGGTGAAGACGATCTGCTCCGCGCGCGCCGACCAGCCGTTTTGCGAGAGGAAATCCGCCGCGATGTTTCTTGCCGCTTGCGTGCCAGCGCTGGTGCCTTGCCGCAACGCGATTTCGAGGGCTTCCGGCCGCTCCAGTCCTTCGAGGCTTTTCGCAATCAGGGCCGATTGCGTCGGCAGCAGCGGATAATTGACTTCCAGATCGATGCGGGCGCCGCGCGGTTCGGTCAGCGTGGTGAGCGTGCGGGGCGCCTGTCCGGAAATGAACGTGCCGCGTCCGACTTCGCCGACCACCAGGCCTCGCCGTAACAATTCCGTGTAGACGCGGCTCGCGGTGGAGACCGCGATCTTGCGCTCATAGGCAAAACTGCGCTGCGGCGGCAGACGATCGCCCGGTTTGAGCCCGCCATTGGCGATCTCGGAGGCAACGGCATCGGCAAGCCTGAGATATTCGAACTTTGACATAATTGCACCGAGAGCAATGTTTTACTTGCACCGAGAAATGTACCGGATCATTTTGAACCTATCAAGCCTGAGATTGCACTGAGGAGAGTGCAAACAATCAGACCTAAAGGCGCCGCCGCTGATTCCCAGCGATTGCGTCGGCGGCATCGCCTTGCCGCGTGAAAGCCAACTGGAGAAGACCAATGACCACGATGTCCCAAGCCGCAGCCCAGCCTGCAATTTCCCTCAGCTCGGGCGGATTTTTTCGCCGGCTCGGGATTTGGGCGCATGCCATCGTCGCGTATCTGGATCGCCGGGCGGCGGTCAAAGCGCTACGGCAGCTGGACGATCGTGAGCTCCGCGATATCGGAATAACCCGCAGCCACATCGAGCAGGCGGTTTGGGGTCAGGTCGATCCGGAACTCGGGCGGCTTCGGTAAGCGCCGCTTCGACCTGCACGACAAACACATGCAGCCCGGTCGGTCGACCGGGCTGCACCGTCCTTGTATCGCGCTCCGTCAGTGACGGACCACCAGCACCGAGCATTTGGCGTAGCGCACCACGTGGCCGGCATTGGAGCCGAGAAAATAGGTCCGCATCGCCGGCCGGTGCGACGTCATCACGATCAAATCGGCCTTGATTGCCGCGGCCTCCTCCAGGATCTCGTGATAGATCCCGCCTTGCCGCACCACGGCGGAAATGCGCGACGCCTCGATGCCGGATTCCTGCGCCACGATTGCGAGCGCTTCTTCCGAGGTCTGGCGCTGCTGGGCGTCGAAATCGGCCGGCACATATTCCGCCAGCATCACCGGCGTCATCGGCATGACGTTGAGCAGCCGCACCGTGCCGTTCCAGGTCTGCGACAGCGTCGCCGCGGTCGCGATCGCAGGCTTCGCCAAATCAGTATCGGCGAGATCGAGCGGCACCAGAATGGATTTGAACATCCGCGCCTCCTGTCGGAAACGAGCCTAGCATGAGGGCGACCGGATGTCCGCCCGGCCTACTTTGCATGGGGTTGTTTTCGCGATTTATATCCGGGCTAGTCGTCCGACGTCTGCTTCAGCAATTTCGGGCTGGTGAAGCGCACGAGCGTGCCACGGCGAAACGCCACCTCGTTCCAGTCCTTGATCGCAAAGTCGAGGATCGCAAGGCCGCTGGTCGGCAGATTGTCATTGAGTGCTTTCTTCGCCGCCGCATCGCCGCTGCCGGACAGCGCCAGCGCCAATTCATGCATGCCGGGATTGTGGCCGATCACCATCAACCGCTTCGGATCGGTGGCTTCGGCCATGCGGATGATCTTCAGGAGATGCGTTGGGTCGGCGCCGTAGAGTTCGGCCAGGAACTCGACCTGCGGCGGGGCGAAATCCTTGGCCGCATCCTGCATCGCCTGCCGGACGATCTCCCAGGTCTGCAGCGTCCGCACCGCGGTCGAGACCAGAACCATGTCGGGAACGGGCAGGTGCCGGCCGATCCAGCCACCGACGGCGGCGGCATCCAGCCGGCCGCGGTCGTCGAGACGGCGGTCCTGGTCGTGCCCCGAGGGCGCGTCATGTTCGGTCTTGGCGTGACGCAGCAGCATCAAACGGCGCATGGGCAGCAATCTCGATTCGTTTCGGCCTGAATTAATCTACAGGCTCATGCCCAGGACAAGGTGACAAGCGCCGCAGCGGTCCGTAAGAAAACGCCATGGCAGAGACTTTCACAAGTGCGACCAACGGTCCGGACGACGACGCGCCGTTTCGCTCGCGCCTGTCGTTCGACCTCGATGTCGATATCTGCGTGGTCGGAGCAGGGCTTGCTGGCCTGACGGTGGCGCTGGAGGCCGCGCGTCTTGGCGCCAGCGTTGCCGTGCTCGAGGGCCGGCACGTCGGATGGAACGCGTCCGGCAACCAGCTCGGCACCGTCATGCCGGGCTATAGCCTTCCGATCGGCGAGTTGATCGAGCGCGTCGGCCTTGAGGATGCCCGCGAGCTCTGGGCGCTGTCGAAGGAGGGCGCTGATTACATTCGCGCCGTGGCGACCGAAGAAGCGATGCCGGGCATTGCACAGACCGAGGGGGCGCTGGAGGTCTCCAATGTCGATGCCGGCGAAACGCTGATCAGCCGGCTGCAGACGCTGAACGAGGATTTCGAGACCGAAGTCGAGGGCTGGCAGGTCGACCGGGTGCGCGATCAGCTCAGGACCGGGCACTATTTCCACGGCATCTATTACCCCAAGGCGTTTCAGGTCGACGGGCGCAAATATGTCCATGGCCTGGCGGCGCTCGCAAGGCGGGCAGGGGCGCGCATCTTCGAGGACACGCCGGTGGTCAGCATCGATCCATCGGGCATTCGCAAGCGCATTGTGACGCCGTCGGCGCGGCTTCGCGCATCACACATCGTGCTGGCCGGCAACATCCATCTCGGAGCGCCGCTGCGGCGGCTGTCGGAAACGCTGCTGCCGGTCTGGCGCTATGCCGCCGTGACCGAACCGCTCGGCGCGCGCCTCGCTGACGCCATCACCTTTCAGGGATCTGTTTGCGACAGCGACGGCATCGATCATTTCCGGATCGTGGAGGGCGACCGCCTGATGTGGGCCAGTCCGGAGACGACCTGGGACGCGCGGCCGCGGCGCTTCGGCGCAACCATCCAGCGGCGAATCTCCACGATTTTTCCAAAGCTCGGCAAGGTCGGAATATCCGACGTCTTCGGCGGCGCCGTCGGTGTGACCGTTCACGGCATGCCGCAGATCGGCCAGTTGCGGAAAGGATTGTGGGTCGCCTCCGGCTTCGGCCGCCAGGGGATGAACACCGCGGCGATGGCGGGGCAATTGGTGGCACGCAGCATTCTGTGGGGCGACGAGCGCTGGCGGCTGTTTTCGCCGTTCGAACTGGTCTGGGCAGGCGGCACGACCGGGCGGGTCGCCGGTCACCTGATCGGCATGTGGGGGCGGGGAAGTTCAGCGGCTGCGGGCGCGCTGGCCCGGTATCGGGAAGGCATGCGCGCCAAGGAGCGGATTCGCGAGGCGCGGGTGGCCGAGGCCAGCCGGCAGGCCGGAACCAGGCCGCCGCTCCGTCGCCGTCCGCCGCCGCCGGGTCCGTCGCGGCCGGTCCGCCCGCAGCCGCCGTCGGAAGCCCCGGACGCGGAAATACCGCCGGTCGTGGCCTCGCAGGAAAGTGAGCGAATTCGGGACGGATCCGTGTAACTTCCGCACGTGCGCGCCGTATTTGATGGCGAACCACCTTGTTCAGCCTCGCACGGAGACCCCGATGATGGACCGCCGTATCCTGCTCGCATCTGTGGCCGGCCTGTTCGGCCTTGCAACCTTCCGCTGGCTGCGCACATCGCCGGCGCAGGCCGCCGGGAAATTCGAGATCGAAAAGACCGACGCCGAGTGGCGCGCGCAGCTGACGCCGCAGCAATATGAAATCCTGCGCAAGCACGGCACCGAGCGTCCGGGCTCGAGCCCGCTTCTGAAAGAGCACCGCAAGGGCATCTTTGCCTGCGCCGGTTGCGACCTGCCGTTGTTCTCTTCCGAAACCAAATTCGAGAGCGGCACCGGCTGGCCGAGTTTCTACCAGCCGCTCGACAACGCGCTCGGCAAGACCGAGGACCGCACCTACGGCATGCTGCGCACCGAGGTGCATTGCCGGCGCTGCGGCGGCCATCTCGGTCACGTCTTCAACGATGGACCGAAACCGACGGGGTTGCGCTATTGCATCGACGGATTTGGGATGGTGTTTCACCCGGCGTCGCCGTCGCCTTCGTGAGGCCTTCTTTGTTTGACGCGTTTTCTTGACGCGAACCGGGTGTCCACTTCGCTTGAAAACGCTTTGGCGCCCGGCAAATGTTGCCGCCCGGCAATTGTGCCACGGTCTTCGGACCGGGGTTTTTTGTTTAAGCCATTGGCATATATGGATTTTTGTATTTGGCACGACGCTTGCGACATCTTCTCCCGACGCGGCCTGCAATGACGTGAGACCGGCGAGCCGCCCGGATCGAATTTGGAGAATATGTCATGGGTATCTTCGGCGCTCTTACGACAGCCGTCGGCGGCCTCCGCTCGCAGTCGTACGCACTGGAAAACGTCTCGGGTAATATTGCGAACTCGCAGACCACGGCCTTCAAGCGCGTCGACACCAGTTTCCTCGATCTGATTCCGCAGACCGCATCGACCCAGCAATTGGCGGGCGGCGTCACCACGCAATCGCGCAGCACCAACTCGGTGCAGGGCGACGTGCAGACCGCATCGGTCGCGACCTTCATGGCCATCAACGGCGCCGGCTTCTTCGCCGTGCAAAAGCCCGGCACCTTCACCGACGGCACGCCGGTGTTCGACGGTGTCGACCGTTACACCAGGCGCGGCGACTTCCAGATCGACAAGAGCGGCTATCTCGTCAACGGCGCCGGCTATTATCTCCAGGGCGTTCCGATCGACCCGACCACCGGCAACCCGTCGGGCAGTTCGCCGCAGGTTCTCAAATTCCAGAACGACTTCCTGCCGGCGCAGGAAACCACCAAGATCGACTACCGCGCCAACCTTGCCTCTTATCCGTTCACGACGCGACACGATACGTCGGTGCAGGGATCGGAACTGATCGCGCCGGGATCGTTCAGCGCAGGACACAATCCGCTGGTGGTAGGGACGCCTCCGGCGCCGTATACCGACTCCTATACCAACGGCACCGTGCAGAGCAACAAAGCGACGCCATCGGTTTTCAATACCGGCGCGACACAGCTTTCGGGCGCGGCGGGCACCAACTCGATCTCCGCCAACTTTGCCGCGGGCGACACCATCACGATCAACGGCACCGTGGTCACCTTCGTGGCGGCCGGTGCCGTCGGCAATCAGCTCAACGTTACCGACGACATCGATGACTTGCTCGCCAAGATCGACTCGATCACGGGAACCGCGGTCCCGTCCACCATCACGGCCGGCTCGATCAGGTTACACACCGGAACGACGTCCGACCTCACGGTCACCAGTTCGAACTCCACGGCATTCGCAGCCCTCGGCTTCACCGGCGGCACCGCGACCGCGACCCGCGGCGGCGGCGGTACGATCGGCACCGGACAGGTGGTTGGCAACGACAACTCGACATTCCTCGATCAAAGCGTCGCCGGTGGTGCGGTGACCACCTACGACGTGTCAGGCGCGCCGGTGAACCTGCAGTTCCGCTGGGCCAAGACCGACAGTTCCTCGCTCGGTGCGGGCCACACCGATA
The DNA here is from genome assembly GCF_018130085.1 of Bradyrhizobium sp. AUGA SZCCT0169. Taxonomy (NCBI): domain Bacteria; kingdom Pseudomonadati; phylum Pseudomonadota; class Alphaproteobacteria; order Hyphomicrobiales; family Nitrobacteraceae; genus Bradyrhizobium; species Bradyrhizobium sp. AUGA SZCCT0169. Next base: position 121,518 of record NZ_JAFCMC010000018.1, read on the forward strand.
CCTGGAACATGTTCTATCAGGTCAACGCCAATGCGACTGGCACGCAGGTCGCCTGGCAGAACGTCAACACCAATTTCACTTTCTCCGCCTCCGGCCAGATGTCGCCCGCGATTCCTTCCATCACGCTCACGAACGCCGTCGTGAACGGTGTTTCGCTCGGCAGCCCCGTCATCAACTTCGGCACCGGCGGTGTGACCCAGTTCGCCGATGCCAACGGCAACGTTCAGGTCAACCAGATCCAGCAGGACGGTTTTCCGGCCGGTCAGTTGCAGTCGGTCGGTGTCAGCACCAACGGCCGCATCGTCGGCAACTATTCCAACGGTCGAAACCTCGATCTCGCCGAAATCTCGGTCGCGACCTTCAACGGCACCAACTTCCTCAAACGCGTCAACGGCGGCGCCTTCGAGGTGACTGACGAATCCGGTGGCGCATTGTACGGCAAGGCCGGAACCATCGTCGGTTCGTCGCTGGAAGGATCCAACACCGACATCGCCGACGAGTTCACCAAGCTGATCGTGACCCAGCAGGCCTATTCGGCCAACACCAAGGTCATCACCACTTCCAACACGATGGTGCAGGATCTGCTGAACGTGCTGCGATAATTCAGACGCGGTCGTCCTTGATACGATTTGAGATGGGCATTTAGTCATGGGTTTGAGTCAAGCTCTCTCTACCGCGATGTCCGGCCTGCGCGCGACGCAGGCCTCGCTCGCGCTGGTCTCGTCGAATGTCGCCAACGCGGAGACGCCGGGTTACGTCAAGAAGACGCTCAACCAGGTCGCGGGGACGACCGGAGAATTCGGATCGAGCGTCCTCATCAACGGCGTCAACCGGCAGCTCGATCAGTATCTGCAGACCCAATTGCGCACCGAGAACTCCGGCGCGTCTTACTCCACTATCCGCTCGACCTATCTCGCCAATCTGCAGAACGTCTATGGCAATCCGGACGAAAGCGGCACCATCGAGAACGCGTTCAACACCCTGTTGACGGCGATGCAGAACCTGTCGACCAGCCCGGACTCGCAGTCGGCGCGTATCGGCGCGGTCGCCGCGGCGCAGGCGATGGCGCAGCAGCTTAATTCGACGACGCAAGGCATTCAGAACCTCCGTGCCAACGCCGAGAACGGGATCAACGACTCCGTGATCACCGCGAACAACGCCATGGCCCGGATCGCGGCGATCAACGTCCAGCTGCAGAATAACGGCCAGACCGACGCTTCGACGGCCTCGCTGCTCGATCAGCGCGATCAGTATATCGATCAGCTGTCGCAGCTGATCGATATCAGGACGGTCACCAACAATCTCAATCAGGTGACGATATTCACCAATTCCGGCGTGCAGCTGGTCGGCACCGAGGCGTCGCAGCTGAGCTTCAATCCGCAGGGCACGATGACGCCCAACACGCTGTACAGTACCGATCCAACGAAGAACAACGTCGGCACCATCACCATCAACTTTCCGCATGGCGGCAGTTACGACATGGTGTCGACCAATTCGATCCGCTCCGGCAAGATCGCCGCCTATCTCGAACTGCGCGACAAGACGCTGGTGCAGGCACAGGCGCAGATCGATCAGTTCGCGGCGTCGATGTCGAGCGCGCTGTCGGACAAGACCACGGCCGGCACCGCCGCTCCCGGATCGGTCGCGCCGCAGGCCGGCTTCGATCTCGACCTGGCCGGGCTGCAGTCCGGCAACGTCATTCACGTCACCTACAAGAACAACATCACCGGCGTCACGCACAATCTTTCGATCATGCGCGTCGATGATCCGGGCGTGTTGCCGCTGACCAACGCCGCAACGCTCGATCCGAACGATGAGGTTCTTGGCGTCGATTTCTCCGCCGGCATGGGCTCGGTCATTTCCCAGCTCAACGCCGCGCTTGGAGCGACCGCCGACCTTCAGTTCTCAAATCCATCGGGGTCGGTGTTGCGGGTGCTGGACGACGGCGCGCCGAACCGTTCGGACGTTACCGCTGCGTCGGTCACCACGACCATGACGTCGCTCACCAGCGGTAACGTACAGCTGCCGTTGTTCACCGACAATGGCGCGCCTTACGGCGGCGCGATCACCGCCAACGGCTCGCAGCAGATCGGATTGGCCGCCCGCATCAGCGTCAATACCGCGTTGCTCGGCGATCCCTCGCGCACCATCGTCTATTCCACCAATCCGCTGACTGCCGCCGGTGATACCGCGCGTTCAGACTTCATTCTTACGCAATTGTCGTCGGGGTCCTATCGCTACTCGCCGGCGACCGGCATCGGCACCACGGGGGCGCCGTTCACCGGCACGCTCACCAACTTCGCCAGGCAGTTCATCAGCCAGCAGGGCGAGGCGGCAAACGCCGCCAAGCAACTGGCGGACGGCCAGAACGTCGTGCTGAACACCCTGCAGAACAAGGTGAGCGCGACTTCGGGCGTCAATATCGACGACGAAATGGCGCATCTGCTGGCGCTGCAGAATGCCTATTCGGCCAACGCACGCGTGATGTCTTCGATCAAGCAGATGTACGACACGCTGATCCAGTCCATGTGAGGATTTCATGTCTATCGATGGCGTTAGTGGCAGGACATCCTATATCGGGACCTCGATCATCGGGCTCCGCAATCAGCTCAATGAGCTGACGCAGCAGCTTGCGAGCGGCAAGGTCTCGACGACCTATGCCGGGCAGGGCGCCGATCGCGGATTTGCGCTCAGCCTGCGCGCGCAGGTCAGCAGCATCAATGCGTTCGCGAACACCGCGACCAACGTCAATACGAGAATCGGCGTTCTCAACCTGGCGCTGCAGGGCATGACCAACATCGGCACGTCGGTCAAAAGCGCGGCGAGCTCGTCCACCATCGTGCTCAACAATAACGGCCAGACCTCCGGGCAGATCACGGCGCAGGCGGCGTTCTCCAACGCGGTCTCGCTGCTCAACAGTCAGTCGGGCGACCGCTATCTGTTTTCGGGGCGCACCACTGACAAGGCTGCGACGGTGCCGGCCGAGGTGATGCTCGCCGGCACGGGAACGCAGGCCGGGTTGACGCAATTGATCAACGAACGCCGGCAGGCGGATCAGGGCGTCGGCAACATGGCGCATCTCACCGTCTCGTCGCCGCCGGCGACCACGACCGTCACCAGCCTTGGCGAGGACGGCTCGTCGTTCGGGTTGAAGCTCGGCGCCATCACCTCGTCGCTCACCGGCGCGACCGTGACGCAGCCGGCCGGCGCGCCGCCGTCTGCAACGATCGATCTCGGCGCCGTCAATCCGAATAACGGCGACAAGATTTCGTTCAACTTCAATCTGCCAGACGGCACCAGCGAGACGATCTCGCTGACCGCGACCACGACGAGCCCGGCGCCGGCTGGTTCGTTCCTGATCGGCGTCGACACCGTCGCGACGACCGCGAACCTGCAGGCTGCGCTGACGTCGTCGATCCAGACGCTCGGCGATACCGCGCTGGTTGCGGCATCGGCGATCGCCGCGTCGGATAATTTCTTCAATCCGTCCGCCACGATCACGGGAAGCGCCGTCAACAACCAGGCGGCGGTCCCGGCACCGATCACCGGCGCCACGTTATTGTCCGGCGCGGCGGGAACGGATTCGCTGGCCGCGAGCTTCGCGGCGGGCGACACCATCACCGTCAACGGGACGCCGATCACGTTCGTTGCCTCCGGCGCGACCGGCAACCAGCTCAACGTCACCGACAGCGTTCAGGCGCTGCTGGCGAAGGTCGATTCGATTTCCGGTGCCACGACGCCATCGACCGTCAGCGGCGGAGCGATTGCGTTGCATGGAGCCGACAACGAGAATCTCTCGATCAGCAGCTCGAACACGGCGGCATTTGCGGCGCTTGGCTTCAATGCTCCGGCAACGGCTACGCCTGCGCCGTTGCGCGTCAACGGTCCGCCGTTCGCCACCGCTACGAACCTGATCGGTGGCACTCCGGCCAACACGGTGTCGTGGTACACCGGTGAAGTCGGCGCCGATTCCGCGCGCGGCACCGCGATCGCGCGCGTCGACCAAGCCGTCACGGTGCAATACGGCGCACGCGCCAACGAGGAGGCGCTGCGCTATCAGCTGCAGAATATTGCGGTGTATGCCGCGGTCACGACCAACGCCAACAACCCGAATTCGAAAGCACAGATCAACGCGCTGCAACAGCGCATCTCGGCAAACCTGGCGCCGCAGAATGGGCAGCAGTCGATCCAGGATATGCAGGCGGAAATCGCCGGCGCACAGACCGCGATCAAGGGCGCGACCGATCGTCAAACTCAACTCAAGGGAATGGCGCAGACGATGCTCGACTCGATCGAGGGGATCAATGCGGACGAGGTTGCGATCAAGATTCTGGCGCTGCAAACCAACCTGCAGGCGTCGTATCAAACCACCTCGATGCTCTACCAGACCACGCTGACCAAGTTCCTGCCGATCTGATCGGAAGGCTTGCAACCCAAGCAAAAAGGCCTCCTTGCGGAGGCCTTTTTCGTCTGACGCCATTGCGATTGTTCAGGCGGACTTGAGGTCGGGCTCGTTCTGCAGCTTTCGCGCGCTTTCGAGAATCTGCTCCTCATGGGCGATCAGTTTCTTCGCCTCCTTTAGCGCGTGATAGAGGTCGCCGTTCAGGATGTAGTTGTTGATCCCTTCGATGAAGGGCCATGCGCTCGGCATCGCGGTCAGGATATCGCGTACCAGGCTGAAATAAGTCGGGTGGTGGGCCATCGGGTCCGGCGACAGGTACATCAGCTGCACCGCGAGGTAGATCAGCTTCGCCGGGGTGTCGGCACTCTCGGGGGTCAGGATATCTTTTTCGCGCAGGATCGGAATCCTGTCGCCGTCGATCAAGAGCCTTGCGCGCTGGTCGGTATTGGTGACCACGCAAGCGCCGATGATGATTCGTTCGTGCGGCTTCAGCTCGACTTTCAAGGCCATGCCTGTTCTCCATTGACGCTTGTTGCGCGAGTTCTGGGTGCCCGCCGGCAGATTCGGCATCCTTTCTGAGGATGGTTAACCAATCGTAAATGGGCTGTTGGTGCCTACGTTACGCGGCGCGGCGGAGCGCGACCCGTAGGAACACGGGAACGAAGCCCTGGACGGCCATTAATTCGAAATTCACCCTCCATATGTGCCGCTTGTTCGATCGGATTCATTTTTTCTTAGAGACTTGGTTTCAGAGTGAGCCGTCGCCCGATCGAGAGGTCGGGATAGTGGCTCGTTTTAATTTCACACCAGAAAGGTATGAAACATGTCCGGTATTGTTCTTTCGGCCTCGGTTCGCCAGAACCTTCTCTCGCTGCAGTCGACTGCTGATCTTCTCGCGACCACGCAGTCCCGCCTCTCGACCGGCAAGAAGGTCAACACGGCGCTCGACAATCCCACCAACTATTTCACCGCCGCCTCGCTCGACAGCCGCGCCGGCGACATCAACAACCTTCTCGACAGCATCGGCAACGGCGTGCAGGTTCTGCAGGCCGCCAACACCGGCATCACTTCGCTGCAGAAGCTCGTCGACTCCGCCAAGTCCGTCGCCAATCAGGCGCTGCAGACCACGGTCGGCTTCTCGACCAAGTCGGCGTTCACCTCCGTCGATATCGCGGGCGCAACGGCCGACAATCTCGTCGCCGATCAGGACCCGACCAACGCTGCGTTCACCGGTGCTTCCGCTCCGCAGCGCGCTGCGTATACCAGCACGGCCGCGACAGCGGGCACCCAGCTCTATTCGGGCAACGCCACC
>NZ_JAFCMC010000019.1:0-124221 GCF_018130085.1 Bradyrhizobium sp. AUGA SZCCT0169
CATTGCGCAGGGAAGGCCGGGTGTTCACCGCTGCCCTGTATGCTCGTGTGCACTTTGTTTTGTGCAAACCGCACACGGGACCGCGGGTGCAGCGCGCACCCGGTCCTCCCTGCGCCCTCTTGATGAGAGGGCAAGGAATTTCTGGCAGAGCTCGGGCGCATCGCGTCGCGGGAATGCGAAGCCACGTTTGGATGATGGTCGCACAACAAACACCGCCGTCGTCCCGGCCTTGAGCCGGGACCCATACGCCGCGGCCCATCGGTGAGAACGCAAGTGTCAAATACCTTCTGCAACAATGAGCATCACGCGGTATGGGTCCCGGCTCAAGGCCGGGACGACGAGCAGAGAGCGTGAGCGCTATGGTGGACTGGCGCCTCTACCCGAAGTGCATGGCCCCAGACCCGCGGCGTGAATTGACTTTGCGGCTAGACCGGCGGCAAATGTGTTCAACGAACAAATCCGAGGAAAACACCATGGTTGACGCGCTGATCATCGACGCCTGCAGGACGCCGCGAGGCATTGGCAAGGCCGGCAAGGGCGCGCTCGCGGGCATTCATCCCCAGCAACTCGGCGCCACCGTGCTGCGGGCGTTGGCCGATCGCACCGGGATTAACACCGCTGACGTCGACGACATCATCTGGGGCACCAGTTCCCAGCGCGGAGCGCAGAGCGGCGACCTCGGTCGGATGTCGGCGCTGGATGCCGGCTATGACGTGCGCGCCAGCGGCGTGACGCTGGACCGGTTCTGTGGTTCCGGCATCACCAGCGTCAACATGGCGGCCAACGCCATCATGGCGGGCTCCGAGGATCTCGTGATCGCCGGCGGCACCGAGATGATGTCCATGGAGGGCCGCCGCGGCGAGGGGCCGTTCATGATGGACAATGGCAATCTTCGACTGCGCGCCCGGCACCCGCAGTCGCATCAGGGCGTCTGCGCCGATGCGGTGGCGACGCTGGAGGGTATTTCGCGTCAGGACGTCGATGAACTTGGTCTGGAGAGCCAGAAGCGGGCGGCCGCCGCCATTAAGGGCGGTCATTTCGACAGGAGCCTCGTGCCGGTTTTCCGCGAGGACGGCACCCTTGCGCTGGATCACGAGGAATATCCGCGCCCGCAGACCACGCTCGAAGGCCTTGCGGGACTGAAGCCCGCCTTTACCGCGGTGGCGGATTATCCGCTCGACGACAAGGGCACGACCTATCGTAACCTCATTCTGGACATGTACCCCGATCTCGACATCAACTTCATGCACCACGCCGGCAATTCCTCCGGCGTCGTCGACGGCTCGGCGGCAATTCTGCTGGCTTCACCGAATTATGCCAAGGCGCATGGCTTGAAGCCGCGGGCGCGCGTGGTCGCGATGGCGAACATGGGAGACTCTCCGACCTTGATGTTGAATGCGCCGGTGCCGGCGGCGCGCAAGGTATTGGCCAAGGCAGGTCTCACGCTCGATGATATCGATCTGTTCGAAATCAACGAGGCGTTCGCCGTCGTCGCCGAAAAATTCATCCGCGATCTCAAGCTCGACCGCGACAAGGTCAACGTCAATGGTGGCTCAATCGCGCTCGGTCACCCCATCGGCGCGACCGGTTCGATCCTGATCGGCACCGTTCTCGACGAACTCGAGCGGCGCGACCTCAGGCGCGGCCTGGTGACGATGTGCGCTGCCGGTGGCATGGCGCCTGCGATCATTATCGAGCGGGTCTAAAGCGTTTTCGAGCGAAGTGGATACCGGTTCGCGTGAAGAAAACGCGTCAATAATAAACTAAGCGGCAGGAAAATGCAGCTCGAACGCGACGTCCTTGTCTGATGGCAACAGCCGGATCGATCCGCCGTGACTTGCCATCACGGCTTGGACGATCGCTAACCCCATTCCGGTGCCACCGGTGTCGCGGCGGGTGGTGAAGAACGCGTCGAAGATCTTCTCCTGGTTGGCTTCCGATATCGGATCGCCGTCGTTGCTCACCGTCATCTTGACCGTGGCGCCTTCATCGACCGCCGCCAGCCGCACAATCCCAGCGTTGTGACGAATGGCGTTGTCGGTCAGATGCGAAAGGACGATGAGTGCCTTCTCACTGGACATGCCGATCGAACGTTCGAGACAGCCGGTGGCGTCGATCGCACGGGTGGGAAAACGGCTCTTCAGCCCACTGATGACCTGGCTCAATTCGGCGTGCTCGTTCTGCGGCACGGTCTCCGCGCGCGCCAGTTCGCGCAGCCGCTGCGTCATCGCTTCCAGGCGCTCGGTGTCGCCCAGAATATTCGATACGAAATTCTTCTGCTCCATCCGAGTGAGATTGTCGGTCTCGCTCTGCAGCGAATCCAGCAAGAGTTCTGCGGCGCCCTTGATCGAGGTCAGCGGCGACTTCAGTTCGTGGGTGAGATGCGACGAGAAGGTCGCGATGTAATCCGACCGCCTGGACAATTGCTCGGCCATGTCGAGAAAGCTGTGCGACAGCTGGGCAAACTCGCGGGTGCCGTAATGCGCCAGCGGCCGAAAGGCGTCGCGGTCGCCGCGACTGATACGGGCGGCGCGCTCGACCAGTTCGCGCATCGGACGGGTGATGGTGCGGGAAAACACCAGGCCGATGATCACGGTGGCGAAGATGACGGCGAAGCCGGCAAGAATGAACTTGCCGCGCTCCTGATAGAGATGGTCGAAGATGTTGCTGGGCGTCCTCGACAAGTAGATCACACCGGCGACGCGGTTGTTGACGACCACGGGCATGGCCGAAAATACGTGAACGCCGACGCCGCGGCTGAACGAGTAGATTGGCGGCGGGGGCTTGTCGGGGACCCTGATCCGCAACGCGGCGCGATACTGTCCCTGCAACGCCGTCGCCACCTCTTCGATATGCGCCAGCGACTGGCCGACTTCGTTGCGGCCGGCGATCACGACGCCGCGGGGATCGAGAATCCGGAAACCCGCCAGCGTGACCTTCTGCGTTTCCAGGATGATCGGCATCAGCCGGGCCCCGATCTCGACGTAAGCCTGAGATGCGGGAGCACCGGCCGGCAGCGCGTCGGGCCGTCGCCGCAGCAGGTCGGCGCCGGCGGCAAGGTCGAGTGCCGGCCGGATTGGCGTCATCTTGTCGTCCGCAACGGGGCGCGCTTCGGGCGGGAGTTCAGCGCCCAGGACGGCCCCGGCATTGAGGCGGGCTTCCACCTCCCGCGCATAGACCGCGGCCAACACCCGGCTTTGGGCAATCAGCTCGGCCTGGGTCTGGTGAATAAGCTGGTTGTCATAGAGCCGAAAGAAGAACAGTCCGACCAGAGGCAAGGCGGCCACCGCGGCCAACGCGGCAAAAATGATCATTCCGACCGACGGCCGCCATTTCTCGCCGGCCCGTGATGTCATGCGTGCGGCTCACATCGGCCGAGCTTGAAGCCAACGCCGTGGATGGTCTCGATGACATTGTCGCAATTCACCGCGGCCAGCTTGGCGCGGATATTGCGAATATGGCTGTCGATGGTGCGGTCCGACACCTGGATATTGAGCTGATAGGCGGCATTCATGATCTGCTCGCGGCTGAAGACCACCGATGGCCTGGTCAGAAAAGCCCTGAGGATTCCGAATTCGATGGCGGTCAGGCGAAGCGGTGTACCGGCGAACGCCGCAACATGCTGTTCCGGATCAACCAGCAGCCCGCCCTGGGAAAGCGCCGCCGTTGCCTTGGTGTCCGACCCACGCTGCGAGGTGCGGCGCAGGATGACATTCACCCGCGCGACGAGTTCGCGTGGGCTGAAAGGCTTGGTGACGTAATCGTCGCCGCCGATCTCAAGACCCAGCACACGGTCGATCTCTTCGTCGCGTGCCGAAAGAAACAGAATTGGAACGTCCGATGACTTACGGATCTCCCGGCAGACATCCAATCCATCGAATTCCGGCATGCCGATATCGAGAATCATGAGGTCCGGCCTGTCGGCGGCGAAGCGGGTCAAAGCTTCCTTGCCGTCCCGCGCCTCGAACACGGTCATCCCGGCCTTCCGGAGCGCGACCCGGATGACTTCGCGAATATGCAGGTCGTCATCGACGATGAGGATACGGTGTGTCAAACGTCTCTCCGGACAAAGGTCGTCGTCAACTTGCGGTCGAACTCTTCTGGGCGTCCAGAGTACGCTGGAGCCGCCAGCTCCGAAAACCCCAGGCGCGCCAGGAAGCCAAATCGTTGCGATGCTGTTCTACAAGGTAGTTGCGGCGGAAAACAAGGTTTGGATCGAAGCTGCGGAGGGCAATCGCCCTGTCGATGGCGGGCAAGGCCTGAGGGCCGAGGTGAAACAGATAGTTGATGTCGACCGTGAGACCCTTGCCCGAGACCTCGCGGCTATGATCGACATTGTAATTAGCGATGATGGCAGGGAAATTGACCAGCGAACAGACATAGAGCGTTGCGGTCAAAGTGATGAGGTTCGCGCGGATCAGCCAATCGTTCGAACGATTGAGCCTGATGCGGGCAACGATGAGCAACAGTCCGAACGCGACAAGCAGCATCCAGATGAAGGCAGCCACACGCCACCAAGTCAGCAGGTAAGTCTGCACATAGAGATCGAGCCGGAGGATGGATGACGCAACCAGCAGGACGTTCTGTGTGACCCAGAGATAGACCAGCGGGCGGATCACCTTCGACTGCTCGGCCGGGCCGCCGGGTCTCATCGCGATGAGTACGAATCCCGCAGCCAGCAACGCCGTGAGAATCAGCGGATAGGCGCCCCGATGCGCATAGGCCGCATAGCTGATATCGGCCGGCAGCGTCGCGTTGCCCCAGAGAAAGAACACGTCCAGAGCGGTTTGAACTGCAAACAGCAAGTTGAACAGGATCAGCGAACGCAGGATGGTCGCCAAACCGAAGAAGTCGACGTCATGAACCGGCTTCTCCTGCTCCTCGGTTGCTGCCACGGTCAGATCGGCCGGCACCTCGGACTTGCGGCGCCACCGGACGTGGATAAAGGGCCAAACGAGCGACAAAGCAGCCGCCCAAAAAAATAGCCGTCCCAGGCTGATATAGGAGGTGGCGCTGCCGGGGTTCAGCAAGCTGATCCATTTCTCAAGCAGCGGATTGGCCGATACGAACAGCAATACGAAAACGCCCCCGAGAACCACCGGAATGAGCCACACGGTGAAACCCGCCGTCAGCGCCGGGAGATTGAACGCGCTGATGGCGTCGCGGATCAATCTGAATGGACCGACCAGATAAAGGTCGCAGAGCGCGGCGGCTTGCTCGCCGACACCGGTCAATTTGCGATTCGTCGCCAGCGAGAGGCCAATGCCAATCGCCAGGACAATGAAGAAGAGCGAAGCGGCATTGAATTCTTCGACGGCCGGGATGAGGCTGGCGAGCACAAGGAGGCCCGCAAGCAGAGCCTGCGCCTTGTTCAACCTGTTGAAATTGGCGAGCAGCGCGCCGCCGGTTAGCGCAATGGCGAAGATAACAGCGGATATTCCGGTTCGCTGACCGTAGAACAACCAGTCGGCCAACGCCGCGAGAGCCAGAGCAACGGCCGGCTTGATTGGGAAAGTATTTTCGCGAACAGAGCCTGCATGGGGTGCCGGCGTGGAGAATTCAGCCATCGTTGCGCTGCCTGTCTGGAGGGAAAAACTGCAGACCAGCGCCGTCGAGGGAGGCTCACAGAGCCAACAACCATCATTGGCTAGACGTGGGGGAATCGACATTCGAGGGTCGTCACCGGTTTGCAAGACGAGCTATGCGCGGCCGTTGTGCAAATGCCGGGAAGGCCGTCTGCAAGACTTCAGGATTCTTATGCAGTTTCCGTGCAGCCACGCTTATGCGCTCGCGCAGCAATAACAAGTTTGATACGGCGATGGTCTCGCCTTTAACACGCACACAGCATCGTCCTTCATGCAAATCATCAAAAGTATCGGCGTCGGCCTGGTCTGGTTCGCGGGGCTGGCTTTCATTTTCGTCGCGGCGAACAAGAACGATCCTTATCTGATTGCGCTGCGAGGTACGGGTAACATCGTTCTTGCCGTGGTGAGCATTGGCGTTCTCGCCTGCCTGATCCGCAGCGGTTACTGGCGCGGGCGTGGGATCGCGGGAAAACTGCTGGTCCTGCTGTGGTGCCTGCCGCCGCTGTCAATGCTGTGCGCGCAAGCTTCTTTCGAGTTGCGCAAACGAAACGTTCTGCAGACCGACGTCGCGCAGGCGCGTAGCCTCGGCCAGCATTTCATGGTGGGGTATTCATCATTCCCTGAGGTGGCTGCTTTGGCTGAGAAAGGCCTGATCGCCGGCATCTACATCACCAAGCACAATGTACGAAGAGCACCGGAGACGCTGAAATCCGAAATCTCGGCGCTTCAGGAAAAACGACGTGCCGCCGGTCTGCCGCCATTGATTGTCGCCGCCGACCAGGAAGGCGGCATCGTCTCGCATCTGTCGCCGCCCTTGACCAAATTGCCTGCGCTCTCGACGCTGGCGGGCCTTCCGCCGGATATTCGCGCCGAGAAAGCGAAGGCGTTCGGGCGAACTCATGGACAGGAACTGGCGGCGCTTGGCGTCAACCTCAATTTGGCGCCGGTGCTGGATTTGCGGCCCGACGCGAAGCGTAACCGGTTCGATTTCAACACGCTGATCGGCCAGCGCGCGATTTCAGACGACCCGGCCATCGTGGCCGACATCGCCAGGTCCTATGTGCATGGGCTTGAGGCCTTTGGCGTCGGCGCGACCGTGAAGCACTTTCCGGGACTGGGTCGGGTTCGCGCCGATACCCATCACTTCAGTGCCAGTCTCGACACACCTCTGGCGGAACTTGAAGCGTCCGACTGGCGGCCGTTTCGGGATGTGCTGGCGGACTCCAGGGCGCAGTTAATGATCGGGCATGTGACGCTGACCGCTGTTGATCCCGACCGCGCGGCGTCGCATTCCCGGCTTGTGGTTGACGGCATCGTTCGCAAGATGTGGAATTATCAGGGCGTCATTATGACTGACGATCTGGTGATGGGCGCGATCTATCAGAACAATGTCTGCACAGCGGTGGTGGAAGCGCTCAATGCCGGCGTCGATCTGCTGCTGGTCGCCTTCGACGGTACGCAGTTTTATCGGATCTTTGCCTGCGCCAAGGAGGCATCTTCCAAAGGAAAACTCGATTCGGTAACGCTGCGCGACAGCGAGGCACGGCTGAAGCGCACGTTCCCGCTGGATTGAGGGTATCACCCCGTTGGTCAATATCGCGAGCCAAATGCAGGTTTGTAGTCCTGCCGCCTGGACCACGACGCGTAATAGGCAACGCCCGCCATGATCGCGATTCCGGCGATGCTGACCAGGAAATGCATGGCGAGCGAATTCGGTCCCGTGATCAGGAAGAAATGCCCTGCAAAGGAAAGGAAGACACCGGCACAGAAGACAGGCAACCATTCTTCCCCGCACTTCACGATCGGCCGCAGGGCTGGCCGTTGAAATCCATGCCAGTCTCTCGGGACCGCGAGCGAGAAGAGGAATGCAAGAGTGAGGAAATGAAGTACCCTGTAAGGGGCCAGATTTTCCTTTTCATTTGGAAGGAAGAAATTGAGCACGGCGTCAGGGACGATTCCAGCCAACTGCGGCACGTTTCCCGTTGCTGTCACGATCAACGCGAACAAGAGATAGAGCAAAGCCAGTATGCGGAGAATCGAAAGATCCTGGAACGAACGAATCGCCCGCATCTGCCTCGCGCTGCCCAACGCGAACCATGCGCCGAGCACGAACAGCAACTGCCAGGAGAACGGATTGAAATACCAGTGCCCGTCTGGAAATGAGGATAGATTCCAGTCGAATTTGCGGGCGGCGAGGTAAAGGACGATCGACCCGGCTGCCGTCACGTTCGGCCGGCGCAACATTCCGAACAGTACGAACGGAAAGAACACCATCAAAACGATGAAGAGCTGCAGCACATCGAGGTTGAGCGGCTTGGCCTGGAGCAGCAGGCCGTAAATCAATGTCCGGATCGTGTGGCCGAGGATTCCGGCGACATTGAATTCGTGGATGATTTCGGGCGCCGCCGATTTCCTGGCGACGTATCCGATCAAGTCGATATAGATCACGAACAGGACGACATAGGCGGCGTATAACTGCCATACGCGCCTGAAAATGCGGGTAGCGGTGACCAGGAAACCGCGCTCCAGCATCATTTTTCCATAGAGGATCGCGGCGGTATAGCCGCCGACAAACACGAACAGGTCGGTTGCGCCGCTGAATCCGAAATTCCGCAGGGTCAACACGCTGACCGCGTTATGCGGAATGTGATCCAGAAATATGAACCAGGCAGCGATACCAAGCAGCAGACTGAGCCGGGGATCGCCGTCGCGTGCGGCAATCTCGACCTTCATTGACGGAAACATGGAGCGTAAGAACTTTGCAAGCCGGAGAAAATCGAATCGGTTATGTAGCGCAATTGCGTGCGCCGGCCGAGTAGACTTTGCGTGAAGAATATTTAAGGAAGCCGGCGGCGATCAAAGCCCGTTAATGATCACATTATTTTGACGACGGAATAGGGGCGCGCGAGTTCAGACGGTTTCATGTTTTCGCAGGTCGCGTTGGTGGTCGAATTGGTCGGCCTGCAGATCGACGCTTGCCGCGGCAATATCGGGAAGCGCGGCTTCGTTCAGAATGTCGGCGGTGATGTCCTCGACGGAGGAATCGACGATTTCATGGACGAAGCTGATGTTCCTGTATTCACCCGACGCAATCCGCGAGATGACCTCGCGCCGGGTAATTTCAGGATCGACAATGGCTTCACGGCCGCGACGGCCGTAATCGATCATCACGACGAAATACTGCATGCTTGGCAATCTGTCAGTCACCCTGGAACGGATGACTACAGTATTTCTGAAAAACGGAAAAGTCAAGCAAAAGTTCGGAAAAGCAGCAACCAAGGCGAATTTGGCCCTGTTCCCGAAGGCCGGTCGGCCGAATCACCTGACGGCCTTAACCTTCCGAATCGCTCCCTTTCTCCGGCATCCCGTCCGCTATTTTGCCTTCCCGGCCTTGCGTGTCTTCGCAGCTGCCTTATTGCGCAGGCGTTCGATCTGGCCCCGCGGCAGGGTGACGCAGATCTCGCCGATCCATTCGAGTTTCACGCCCGTGATCGGCTTGGCGTTGAAGCTCTTGAGATTGACCAGAGGTGAGGACTTTCCTCGCTCGATCGTCTTCAAATAGCGCTCGCCGGTCTTCAGGCGCACGACAGCCTCTTCGCCGTAGAAGCTCGACAGCGGATGGCGCTGCTCGCGGAAAACCACGATAACGTCGCCATTTTCGTACTTTGGCAGCATGGAATCGCCTGCAACTTCAAAGGCGATGGTCTCTTCGGCCATCGGGAAGGGCAGTTCGACCTCGCCGAGGCCTTCCGGCGGCACCTGTTCGTGTTCCGGCTCGATCGTTGCGCCGGCGCCGACCCGGCCCATGATCGGCACCGAATTCAGCCCGAGATACTCCGTGATCGGACCGATCTCGGATGCCTTGATCAGCCGTATCCCGGACAGGATTTCCGAGACTGCGCCCGCACGAACCCCCATGGCCTCCGCCAAGCCCCCCTTGCTCTTGCCTGTCCTCTCAAGTGCCCGTTCGATCATTTTGACGTCCAGCATGGTTCTTCCTTTCCCGAATTTCGGAAACACTAGCAGTTACGATAACCAGAAATCAAGCTTGACTTTTCGTTCGGAATATCGGAAATAGATGGAGGCGTCGGGGCGGCGTTCAAAGAAACAGGAAATTCGGTAATGGAACCAACAGACTGGGCGCCCGAGCACTCGGGCGCGCTGCGGGAGCTGTTTGCCCTGCATTTGTCCTTTGCCCGGATCGCGGCAGCTATCAACAGGAAATTCAACACAGCTTACTCGCGCAATGCGGTGCTGAGCCGTGCCAAGCGGATGGGGCTCGCCTGGAACCATCGGACCGAATCGTCCCCATGCGGGCAGCCGCGGTTAGACCGGCCGGGCGAAATTCACCTGGTAAAGTCGACATCGCCCAGGTTTCCATGGCCGGTGCCACCGTTTAGAGGGACGAAGCCGGTCGAACTGCGTTGTGTCGGGATCGATCCGCGTCATCTTTCCCTGATCGAACTGGAACGCGGCGATTGCCGCTACCCTTACGGCGGGGACGAAGAGGGCGAAGCCATCACCTTCTGCGGTCATCCACGCCGGCCTGGCTCGAGTTACTGCACACCGCATTTTCATTTGAGCCGCGGCCCCGGCACGCCATCGGAACGCACGGCGTGCACTGTCTTGCTCAAGCTGGTTGAGACGGCATGAACAGCAACGCCAGGTTCTTCCGGGCGCAATCCAAATCCCACCGTCCCTGTAAGGAGATCATCCGATATGCCGAGAGCCAAACGGAACAAACCGTATAACCCTGCACAGGTACATGACCGGAAATCCCGGGATTTGCCACGCAACGCCGAGGTCGCGACCGTCGAGGTCGACAATCCCCTGGCGCTGGAGCCGGGTGAGAAGATCGTTACCCTGCGCTCCATCCGCAACGATCCGCTTGCCCGTCTGCATTCGCATCGCCAGATCGACGAGGCGCAGTACCAGGGCGGGCGGGCCTTTCAGAGCGATTGGGAGAGAGCCGAACGCGGCCCGCGCGCCGTCGATCCGACCAGGGAGTACGTGGATGGTGGGCAGATGCGGGAGCCGATCACGGAGGGGCAGCGCAAGGCCGTGCTGCGGCTCAATCGCGCCGAGCGCGAGCTGGGGGCCGATGGTTCGGCGCTGGTGCATGACGTCCTGGTTCACGGCTTGACCATGGAGCAGGTCGGGCAGAGGCGGGGATTGCGGACGCAGCGCTGGAAAGACTATTTCGCACGCCGATTCTGCGAATGCCTCGACCGGCTGGCGCTGATCTATGGGTTCGCGACAGCCAATCCGGCAAAAACGCCCCCGCGATGAAGGTTATTCCAGCCCAGCGCGGCGGAAACCTTCCAAATAATGCTCCCGATCCGCCTCGAGCTTCCAGGGCAGCTGCGTCGCGATCCAGGCCAGCGAGATGTTGGGCTGGGTCCGCCGCAGCTCCTCGAGCGCAGCTTTGGCGACGTCGATCTTCCCGGCCATGCCGGCGGCCACCGTCAGCACGCGGTAGGCGCCGCTGAGATCGCCGCGCTGGCGGGTCGCTTCGCGCGCGAGCGAAATCGCCTCGCCATAGTTCCTGCCGACGAACTGGGCGTAGGCGGCGACGCCGTAATAGATCGCGGACGAGGGATCCCGCGGGCTCTGGCGGATGGCGCGTTGCGCGGCTGCATGGGAGTCCTGCCATCGCCCGCAATAGGACAGCGCCAATGCGTAGTATCCTTGTGCCAGCGAGAAGTTCGGGTTGAGCTGCAGCGCCAGCTCAAATTCGGCCAGCGCGTGGTCGAGGCGACGTGTGGAGAAATAGACGCTGGCGAGCGCGGTATGCGCCCACGCATCCTCGCTGTCGGCAGCGATGGCTGCGAGCGCGGCGCGCTCGGCGATGGGTGCGACGGTCGTGATGTCCGCCCAGCCCAGATGCACGCCGAACATGTGGTTGGTGGCGATCAAGGCCAGCGCCTGGCCGTAATTCGGATCGATCGCAATCGCCTGTTCCAGGAGCGTCTGAGCGGCGGCGCTGTCCGTGCGCGTCACGCGCCAATGATGCGACAGCGCCCGCATAACAAGGTCCCACGCATCCACGCTGTTTGGTGGTTTGCGCCGGCTGCGGAAGTTTTCGGCGGCATAGATCTGCGGCTCGATCGCCGCGACGATGGCGTCGGTGATCTCGTCCTGCACGGCGAATACGTCGACCAGATCGCGGTCGTAATGCTCTGCCCAGACGTGGCTGCCGGTCGCAGTGTCGTTCAGCTGCGCGGTGATGCGCACGCGATCGCCGCTCTTGCGCACGCTGCCTTCAAGGACGTAGCGCACCCCCAGTTCGGCAGCGACCTGCTTCAGGTGCACCGCCTTGCCCTTGTAGGAAAACGACGAGTTGCGGGCGATGACGAAGAACCAGCGCAATTTCGACAACGCGGTGATGATGTCTTCGCTGATCCCGTCAGAGAAGTATTCCTGTTCCTGGTCGCCGCTCATGTTGTCGAACGGCAATACGGCAATCGCCGGTCGATCCGGTAACGGCAATGGCGCGGGGGCCGGTTCGGCAGCCATTTTCGCTGGCTCGGTGGTCGGATGAACGCCATTCACATGCTCGTTCACGGCTCCAACGAAGCGAAGACCCTTTCGCGCAATTGTCCGGATCAGCCGTTGCTCCTTGCCGCAGTCGCCGATGGCATTTCGGGCGGCGTTGATGCGGCTGTCGAGCGTTGAGTCCGACACGGTCCGACCGCCCCAAACCAGCGCGATGAGATCGTTCCGGCTGACGACGTGATCGCGATGCTTCAACAGATGAACCAGCAGGTCGAACACTTGCGGCTGCATCGCAACCAGCTCGCCGTCGCGGCGCAACTCGCGAAGATTGGTGTCCAGAGCGTACTTGTCGAAGTCAAATTTCACGTGCGTTGTCGCATCCATTCTCAACAAACGATCAAGTCCATCTCATGGAGAGATCAAGCGTCAGGCAAAGTCTTGTCGGCGTGTTTCAGCCATTCTGCAAAAACCGAAGTCGCGATCCCATTGCTCTCCACGGAGTTCATGTCATGTCCGAAGCCCGAGCCATTGGCTCAGTCATGCCGACAAATCGAATGCTCAAGTTCACTGCATTTCTGTTCGGCGCTGTGGCCTATTTCACATTTCTCTTCACGATTTTGTATGCGGTCGGGTTCGTATCGGACCTGGTCGTGCCGAAGGCCATCGATACCGGCGCGAATTCGCCCGTTTTTGAAGCAATCACCGTCAATCTCGCCTTGCTGTCGCTGATTGCCATTCAACACGGCGTGATGGCGCATAAGGGCCTTAAACCATGGTGGACGCAGTTTATCCCGAAACCGTTCGAGCACAGCACCTATGTGCTGTTCGCCAGCCTGACGCTCCTACTGCTGTTCTGGCAATGGCGGCCGATTCCGGCCGTCGTCTGGCAGACCGAAGAGCCCGAAATGGCCGCAACGATGGCCATATTGTCATTTGTCGGCTGGGTGATCGTGTTCACCAGCACGGTCGTGAGCAATCATTTGTTCGGACTGCATCAGGTCACCAACCGCCTGACCGGTCGGCAGGTGCCGCCACCGACCCTCCCGACGCCGCTGCTCTACAATATCGCGCGGCATCCGATCTATCTCGGCTTCATCATCGCGTTCTGGGCGGCCCCCACCATGAGCGTCGGACATCTGTTGTTCGCGGCGGTGACCACGGCCTACATCTTCATCGGGATATTGCTCGATGAGCGACCTCGTCGACGTGCTTGACGAGGACTATCTTCATTACAAACAGCGGGTATCGATGCTGTTCCAGTGGCGCAAATTGATCCGATTGGACCCTTCAATTGTCTGTAAGGAGACAGAGGCTATGAAGCATACGGGAAATTGTTTCTGTGGTGCGGTCGAAGTGCAGGTGACGGGTTCGCCGGAGGGCATGGGGTACTGCCATTGCAGCTCGTGCCGGTCGTGGTCCGGCGGGCCGGTGAATGCCTTTACGCTGTGGAAGCCGGAAGCGGTGGAGATCACTTCGGGCAAGCAGCACGTCGCGACATTCGAGAAGACACCGATGAGCCAACGCAAATACTGCGCGAAGTGTGGCGGGCATCTGATGACGAACCATCCTACGCTAGGGCTCGTCGACGTCTTCGCCGCGACGCTCCCGACGCTCCGCTTTACGCCGGGCGTGCATATCAATTATGCCGAGACCGTGCTGCCGATGCGTGATGGCTTACCCAAGCTGAAGGACTTTCCCGCCGAGTTGGGTGGTTCCGGTCAAGCCGTTCCCGAATGAGAGAATGAGCTTTCCATAACGGGAACGACGTGGCGAACCGGGTTCGCCGTGCAATCGCCTTGAAGCGTCGCCGCTCGATCCCTGGGTAGACCCGGATCGGGCGGCGTTCGCTTTTGGAGAGAGCTATGTGAGAGGCAGGTCCCGCCCTGCAAATTCGGGGTTTGGCGTTACCTATGGGCTTCCGGTAAAAGGCCTTGAAGCGCCTTTCGCGGCGATGGCTATCCGTTCCGCAAGGCAAAATAAAACGAGGAAATGCCCGACATGACTGCCAGACCGCAATTGCCGGAGCGCACGCCGCGCGCCAAGGGCGAACCGACCGCCCTCGATGGTCTGCTGGTCGTCGATTTCACCCGTGTTGTTGCAGGGCCCGCCTGTACGCAAACGCTGGCCGACTTTGGCGCCGAGGTGATCAAGATCGAAAATCCGGATGGCGGCGACGATACGCGTCATTATGAACATGCGGAAATCGGCGGCGAGAGTGCGGCCTTCCTCAGTCTCAACCGCAACAAGCGCGGAATTGCGCTCGATTTCACCAATCCGGCGGCGCTGGAGGTCGCGCGCGAACTGATCGCGAAAGCGGACGTCGTGGTGGAGAATTTCTCTGGCGGCGTGATGAAGAAGTTCGGCCTCGACTATGCATCCGTCGTTTCGACCAATCCGCGACTGATCTATTGCTCGATCTCGGCCTATGGCCGCAAGGGAGAGCTCGCCCTGCGCCCCGGGTTCGATCCGATCACACAGGCCGAAAGCGGTTTTATGTCGCTGAATGGCTTTCCGGATGCTCAGCCGGTACGAACCGGCCCGCCGATCGTGGACATGGCGACGGGAATGTCGGCGTGCAACGCGATTTTGCTGGCTCTGATCGCGCGCGACCGGCTCGGCCGTGGCCAGCAGGTTGAGGTGGCGTTGATCGACACCGCGGTAGCGATGACCGGCTTTTATGGCATGGCGTACCTGATCAGCGGCGAGAACCCTGGTCGTTTCGGTAATTCACCGAACGGCTCACCGACGGTCGGCGTGTATCAGGCCGCCGACGGGCCGCTCTATATGGCCTGTGCCAACGACCGGCTGTACCGCCGCCTTGTGACCGAAGTGCTGGAACGGCCCGACCTCGTAACCGACCCTGAGTTCGCCCATCGGAAAAACCGAACGGCCAACAAGGAAAAGCTGCGCGCCATCATTGCCGGCGTTTTTGCCAGCGACCGGCTCGAGAACTGGATGGCGAAGATGAAAAAGGCGAACATACCGGTCGGCTACCTGCGCACCGTGGAGGAGGGCTTCAACGCGCCGGAAGTGCGCGACCGCGATCGCCTCAGCCACATCCCGCATCCGACCGCTGGTTCAGTGCCCAACATCGAAACGCCGCTCAATATGAGCCTCACGCCGACGATCGATCCCGTCGCTGCGCCGCTGCTCGGCGAGCACACCAAGGAAGTGCTGCGCAAGACGCTGGGATACGATGACCGCCGTATCGCTGATTTGGCCGAGGCGGGGGCTTTCGGAAAGACCGGTAACACCGGCTGATCGGCCGGCTTTCGTTTCCAATCGTGTCTCCGGTGCGGGGGCTGATCCATTCGGACCGGTCCCGGCACCGCACATTTTCCGCCGACGCTCTCGACGCGCTGAATCGGGCCGTTTCGGCCGTTCAGTTCGGCTTGCTGCGCAGGTTGTTTTTTGGCATAGTTGCAACCTGTTCAGGCTCCGCGCGATCGATTTCCAGGCGAGCCATGCGAAGTATCAGGGTCGCCGTCGTCAGGCCGAGCCGTTCGGCTTCTTGCGCAGCAGTATCTACTTTCTGGGCCAAGCCCTCACGTTTACCTGGATATGCCATTCCTGTTCCTCTTCTAAGGTGCGAGATGAAAAATCCCACTTATGTTGCAGAGCTGCAGAAGAAACTCGGAGCTCCATCGAGCGAAACGATCGAAAGCCTGCGACTGTTGAAGGCTTTCGTGAAACTTCCGTCCGGTCAGCGTTCCGAAATCATCGAGCTGGTCGAACGGGTGGCGGCGGACCCCTTGTCTAACGATCCCTCATTGTCGTGACCCCCATTGCATGCGCGCCTTGCTTCAATTATTCGCCGCCGGTGGACGGGTCGCGATCGCGTAGACGGCGCCGCCCTCCAGCGCTTCGGATTGGTGGAGCGTGCCGGCGGGCAGGTGGATGGTATCGCCGGCGCCGACGATGCGCTCGCCGCCATCCCACGTGAAATTCAGCCGGCCGCTAATGATCACGAGGATTTCATCTACCGGATGGGTGTGAAAGCGATGCACCTTGCCCGCGGCGTCATGCTGCAATTCGATGCTGCCTTGCTCGGGGAGCAGGTTCAGGATGACGGGATCGATAGCGAACTCGGTTTTCTGACTTGCAATGATTTGGGTCATGCCGCTTGCTCCTTGTCTTCGATTTGAGACGGTTTGCTCTGCGCGAGCTTGGCGAAGGGACAGCCTCCTCCGGATTCGTTATCGTCATGCAGGAAGTATTGCTGGTACTCGCGCCCGTCGGCCGCACCGTAACGGCCGAGATGCGGTGAAGGGCTTGCATTGTCGTAGGGAATGAGCCGCTTGCGTACTTCGGCAAACGCGGCGTTGGTGGCCTTTTCGCTACCGAGGATCTTCTCGAACACCCATCGTGGCTGGAAGGTGAGCATGAAGGCGCTCGACCGGCGACTTTGCCGCATCACGTGTGCCGGCGTCGTGCACACCACGAAAATTGGCTCTCCGGCGAATGAGAACTCCCACATTGGATGATCGATCTGTTCGGGGATCTCCGCCGGCCATGGACTCTTGTCGAGCCGCGCCAACTGGTCGAGCGTCAGCCACATCTTGCGGTAATAGGCGTCAAGCGTCTGCACCGGGCGAGGTCGGGTGAATACGATCAACGAAGTGTTGGGACCGTACGATCTGGACTCGGAGACGTATTGTGCGAGTTGGACCCCTAGGATCTCGACGTCGTAGGGATCGAGGAACAGATAGCGCAACTGGTTCTGCCGATGGCCGGTCACGCCGAAAACACACGGAAAAGGTCTCGCCTCGCTGCTCATCTGGGCTTCGAATTCGGAGAACATGACGCTTTGCCAACTGCTCACCGCATACTTCGAAGCGACTTCCTCTTTTCTCAAAAATAAACGCTCCATAACGCCCCCTCTACGTTCAATACGTCTAGCGAACTATCAATTTGGTCCTCATCAATAACGGCCCGGCGATACCCGGCAGCGACATGAGCAGCAGAATTCCGATAAGCATGCTGTAACCGGCGTCGCCGATCGCGGCAGCGCCTTGCATGCCGCCGCTGGCGGCAAGCGGACTGGCGGCAATCATGGCGAACCCGATGACGGGCTGTGCCGCGCCGGCGAAAATTCCCGCGGCCGTCGTGTTCACGGACGCGCCGACGCCGATCAGGTCGGAGGTGTATAGTTTCTTGGTGCATTTCAGCACCAGGGGTACCGTCCCGCCGGCGACAAGTCCGAGCGTCGTAAACACGAAGGTAACGTAGATCAGGCCGAACGCCTGTGCGATCGGCGGCAGCAGCATTGCAATCAGCACCATCCGCAGCACGCAGATGCGGATCAGTGCGGTGTCGAGCGCGGCTGCTGCGCGGTCAGCCATGTGACCGAGAAAGATCGAGCCGACCGCGTTGCCGATCATGAAGGCGAGCAGGGGAGTAGCGGCCGCCGTCGGCGAGATATTGAAGAAGTGCGCCACCATCGGAATGCCCCAGACGCCCGACAATGTCGTTACGACGGCGAAGTGGGAGGCAAAAGTCATGGCGCAGCCCCAGTTGGCGAGTTGAGTCAGAGATTGTCCGGCGGCCACAACGACGCCCTTCAACGTCTTGTTGCTGCGCGACACCGGATCAGGCTTCAGCACGACCTTGGCGAAGGCAAGGTTGGCCAATCCGACGGCGGCGATGAACAGGAAACACGCGCGCCAGCCGAAGCCGGATACCGCGGCCGCAAGCGGCGTCGTCGCGATGACCCCGCCGACGTAGCCGGATACTTGCGAGATGCCTGACATCACGCCGAACCGCTCGTCGCTGAAGCTCTGCGCCACGAGCTTCAACAGCGCCGTGAATACCAGCGCGTCGCCACAAGCGATGACGAGGCGCGCCGCAAAAACGTCGAGCATATTCGGCGCCAGCGCAAACGCAGCGCTCCCGAGCGAGGATGCCACCATACTGAACAGCACCACGCGCTTGACGCCGTAACGGTCGACCAGAAGACCCGCCGGAATCTGCATCAAGGTGTAGCCCCAGAAGTAGCTGGAGGCGAGCATCGCGACGCCGGCGGCGTCGGTGCTGAAGTCGTGCATGAGGTTCAGGCTGACCGATTGCGGCGACACGCGCTGCAGGAACGCGATGGCGTAGGCGATGGCCACCGCTGCCCAGGCCAGATAGGCGCGATCGGTGAACCGCGAGACCGGTGCGATGATGGCCTGTTGTCCGGGCATCGACATCATACCCTCGCGTATCCGACCGAGAACAGGGCATCGGCCGTATCGGGAATCACACGGGACATCGCGGCGTCGACCAGCGACGCCACGCCATGATAGTCCTGCCGGTGGTGCTTAATGTGGCCGTAGGCGCCCCGCATGATCATGCCGGGCAGTTCCAGCAGCTTGCCGGGGTACAGCGAGGAGCACATCTCAATGCAGGCCGCTTGCAATGCGGGGTCCTGCGTGTCCCCAAGCAGCGAGGGGGCAACCTTCTCGCAGATCTTGGCATTGGCGGCCCATACGATGGGATTTCGCGTCCGCCATCCATAGAGCACGCTGTCACCCTTCTCGGCGGCGCCTGAGCGCCTCAGAACTTCCGAGGTGAAAAAGCCGTAGAGCCCGAGGCCCTGATGGGCGGGGAGCACTTCGGTTCCACTGCGATAGATTGCAAGTCCACTGGAGATACTCAGCACGCGATAGACTGAAAACGCGGCCAGTCCTGAGCTGCTAAAAACCAGAATGAGGCTGAACTTGCTGTCGAACGGGGAGGCGTCCGCCGTCCAATGCGGCTCGCTGGCTTTCCAGTTGACGGCGATGATGCCGTTCATCGCGTCCATCAGCGGTTGGCGGTCGGAGGCTGCAACGCTTGATGCATCCGGGAAGCTGTAGACCGCGTAGTCTGTCCAGGGCGATTTGATCGCCTGATACCGGCTGCCCAGATTTCGCGTCATCGCCGAACTCCAGTTACGCCCCTGAGCTATACAGGCGAGCCTCGAATGGCTTAAAGGACAATATGCCCTCGAAATCTGCCAAACCCCGACGCCCCGCACCGCGTGAAACGCCATCCACGCGGCGTATCGCGATCGTCGCCTTTCCGGGCGTGACCCTGCTGGATATCTCCGGTCCGGCCCAGGTGTTCGCGGAGTTGGCGGCGATCGAGTTGCCTGGTCCGGGCTATTCCCTGTCCTATCTGTCAGCCTCGGGCGGGTTGGTGCCGACAGACGTCGGGATGATGGTGGATACCGCCGCGATCGACAGCGTCCGGCCGCATCAGGTCGATACGCTGGTGATCCCGGGCGGCCCCGGTATTTGGGATATCCGCGACGACGCCCGGCTGATGCAGTGGATTTCGCAGGCGCTGCCCAAGGCACGCCGGGTGGCATCGGTGTGTCTCGGGGCGTTCGCGCTGGCCTGGACCGGCGCGCTGGACGGAAAGCGCGCCGCAACCCATTGGCGCTATTGCCCGAGGCTGCAGGACAGCTTCCCCAACATCCGCGTCGAGCCGAACGCGATCTTCGTCAAGGACGGGCGGGTCTGGTCATCGGCTGGCGTCAGCGCCGGCATCGATCTGGCGCTCGCCATGATCGAGGAGGATTTCGGCCACACCACCGCGCTCGACGTTGCGCGAAGGCTGGTGGTGTTTCTCAAGCGGCCCGGCGGCCAGAGCCAATTCTCTACCGTGCTCGCGGCGCAGGCTTCCGACGTCGAAGGGCGGTTCAGCGCGTTGCACGCCTGGATCATCGAGAATATCGCAAGCGATCTCAGGGTCGAAACACTCGCCGCGAAGGCCGGCATGACGCCTCGGACTTTTGCTCGCACCTATGCCAGCCGCACCGGAATGACGCCGGCGAGCGGTGTCGAAGCGCTGCGGGTGGAAACCGCACGTCTGTTGCTGGAAAGCAGGCAGGTCGGAGGCGTGATCGAGGTCGCCAAACGCGCCGGCTTCGGCGATGACGAACGCATGCGCCGCGCGTTCCTGCGCCACCTCGGCGTATCGCCCACCGAATACAGGAGCCGTTTTTCGGGCGGTTGAGCGGCACCGCCGGGGCCCAGCGGCCACGAAGTTCCCCTGTGTTAGTCCCCAAAATGCGCCAAGCTCTGACGTTTTTGGCCACAATCCAAATCGACCGTGACGACATGAAAACGCTGGCCATCATTTCGATTCTTGCGCTGCTCACGGTTTCCGGCGCGGCCTATACCGACCAGCTTTTCACGGGCGATCAGCCGACGCGATGGGCGGATTGAACGCGCGTCACAAGCACCTTGGGGACGACCAGCATGCTTTCAATTGATCAATTCTTGCGATTCATCAGCGTGCCGGCCGTGATGGCGGCATTCCTGATTGCCTCCCAGGTCTCGGGCGCGGGAATTTTCCATTCCAAGCCGATGTACCTCGCCAGCGAATAGCAGCCTCCCGTTCCAGCACCGGATTAAGCCGTTCAAAGCGGTAGCTTTTCCCATTTGTCTGCGGCTAATGTGCCGCCAAAACGGGAGAGAAACAGCATGAATGATGGGACACCCATCCGGCCGGCGAGGAACGTCGAACTCGGTGCCAGCGGCGAAGAATTCCAGAATCTCCACGAATTCGTGCGCAAAGCCCGGGCCCGGCTGAACCAGAACGCCTGGGACTATATCGTCGGGGCCTCAGAGACCGAGACGACCATGCGCCGCAACCGCATGGCCCTCGATGAGATCGCATTCCGGCCGCGGGTCCTGCGCAATGTCGCCCAGGTCGACGCGTCGACCGAAGTATTTGGCCGCAAGTTACGCCTGCCGGTGATGATCGCGCCCGTCGGTGCGCTGGAGATTTTCGATCCCGATTCAGGTGCTGCGGTGGCGCGGGGAGCCGGGACGTTCGGCGCTGCCCATATGCTCAGTTCGGTCTCCGAGCCCGGGCTTGAGGCTACGGCAAAAGCAGCGCCCGATGCGCTGCGCATCTTTCAGCTTTACGTTCGCGGCGACGATGCCTTTGTCGAAGATACCGTCAGCCGCACGATCGAAAACGGCTATGCCGCGTTTTGCCTGACGGTCGACACCGCCCATTACAGCCGGCGCGAACGCGATATCGCCAAGCGCTATGTCCGCGAAAGCCGGATTCGCGCTACGGGCGGCGACTTCCAGAAGGGGCTGGAATGGCGGACCGTCAAGCTGATCAAGGACAAGTATAAAATTCCGCTCGTGCTGAAGGGTATAGCGACCGCGGAAGATGCCGCCATCGCGCTCGATCATGGGGTGGACTGGATCTATGTGTCGAACCATGGCGGACGCCAGCTCGACCATGGCCGCGGCTCGATGCATGTGCTGCCCGAGATCGTCGACGCCGTTGCCGGCCGCGCCAAGATCATGGTCGACGGCTCGTTCTGCCGCGGCACCGACATCGTGAAGGCGATCGCCTTGGGTGCCGATCTCGTCGGCATCGGCCGCCTGCAATGCTGGGCGCTCGCCGCCGCGGGAGAGTCCGGCATCGTTCGGATGCTGGAATTGCTGGAGGATGAAGTGATCCGGTGTCTCGGATTGCTCGGCGTCACCAGCCTTGCAGAGCTCGACAAATCCTATCTGCATGCGGCGATGCCGACCAACCTGCCGAGCGTGTTCAGCGCATTTCCGCTGCTGGATGTTGAACCCTATCGGTACTGAGCACGGTGCATTGTCAGGTGCGCACAAGAAGCTGCCGCGATGCAGACAAAATCTGATCGAAATGTGCCGATAGTCGAAAGGAGTGATGGACAATCCTTTCGCTGAATTCAGCCTCGAAAAAGCTATCGGCCTTCGTTGGACGCTGCGGGACATTCAGGCCCGTCGGCTGAAAATGTCGCCTGTCAGCGACGAGGATATGCACGTTCTGACCGAACTCGGCCTGATTGAGTTGCGAGACGAGGGGCCGGTGGTGACGGAGGCAGGGGCCGCTTTGCTGTAATCCGCTCTAGCGGGCCTTCAGGAAGCTCTCGCCGGAGTCGCACGGTGTGCATCGGTAAGTCAGTACATCATAATTTTGATCGCGTGGCTCGATCGTGGCCAGCCTCATTTGCGCGCCGCATTTGATGCAGGGCATCTCTATGCTGGTTTGAAAGCGCGTGCAGGTTGGTGTCGGCCGGAATGTTTGCAGCATTTGTTCCCCATGTCCCCGAGAGCGACGCAACGCCACAAACCGTCGAACTCGAGCCCCCGAATCACTATGCCACACTGTTGACATGATTGGAATCGGGTACGCTAGCCCGTATCGCTACGGGTCGGGGTAGGAAATAACTCCTTTGCGGAGGCGCATGGATAGCGCCCCCGAAAGGGCGGCGCCGGCCAATACGGCGCAGACGCCGCCCTGAACTATGCTAACCTCCCGGAGACGACATTGGAGAGGCGATCATGATTGAACCGAAACTCGAAGTTCCGGCCGAGCTGCGCGATCTGGCCGAAAAAACCATCGATCAGGCAGAAAAGGCGTTCGGCATGTTCTTCGATGCCGCCGGCAAGTCGATGACGTCGATGCCGGGGCCAGGGACGGAGATTTCGAAGCAGGCGCTATCGTTCACCGAACAGAACATGAAGGCAGCATTCGAGCACGCCCGAAAGCTGGTTCATGCGACCGACCTCCAGGAAGCGATGCGGATTCAGTCCGAATTCCTGCGAAGCCAGTTCACCAATGCTGGCGAGCATATGAGGCAGATCAGCGGTGGTGTCATGTCGGCCGCCAAGGACGCGACCAAAGGCAAGTTCTGAACGGCATCCGCTACCGCCGGCGCGCTATCGCGACTCCGAACAGGAACGCAACGAACAGACTCGCGAGGGGCGCTTCCCGGGTAATTGCGCTGACGGTGGATAGCGGCTTGCCGGGTTGCCGTGCCGTTGCGATCGCCTCGGCTAGACGATCGACCGCGGCCTGAAGCGCCGCAGACACATCCGTGATCGTGCGCGATACATCGGTCGCGGTGTCAATCGCGCGTTCGGCCATGTTGGGCTGCAACGGTGGAGGTGTCTCGATGCTCACTTGTCGACACTCACTTTAAACTTTGAAATCTGTTCAGCATGCTGGAAATGCGCGAGTAAACGATTTGTTCCGCCACGGTTCCGCAACAGAGCGGTCTGAGGCGGAACAATCGTCCGCCCCGGGGTTTGATTCTGACACAGCAATCAATCCGGAATTCTGAAATGGCGAACAATCATTCGAAGGAAAACCATACGACACGCCACGGCGGCGCACCTTTGGCGGTCGCGATTGCAGTCGCGTGTGTTGGCGGGTTCAGCATGTTGATCGCTGATTACGGCCCAAGGAATAAGCCCAAGGTGCAAACGGCCGCGGAGGCTCATTACAGCACCACAGGCGACGCCGCCCGGGCGGCCGGCGCAACGGTGATGCCGACCGAACCCAAACCGCAACTGGAGCCCGATGCGCCGGGGCCGAAGCCCGTGCAGCCGGCAAACCCCGTACGGTCCGGGGATAACTAGTCGGCAGGTTGATCCTCGCCGTGCGAAACCCTGAGGGCAGCGTCAATTCTCATGTGAACACGACGCTCGGCCATATGAATCAGCCGCGTCCTCGTCTTGCCGGCCACGGTCTGCCCGCCAATCTGAAATCGCCATTGCCAGACATCCGGCTCGCTGGTGGCCGTGACGCTGTATTCCACGTCCTTGTAAATCACGATCTGCCCCGTGCTGGGTCAATATCCTGAGGGACAATTCTTTGCCGCTGCAATCAATCCGGGAGATTACGGAAAATGGCCCGTGAACTGCATGCTTCCTATGCAGAATGGCGTGAAACACGAATGGCTCGATGCTGCCTTGCAGGGGCTGCGGCCCGTTCGCTCCAGAGGTACCGATAGCCGATCCCGTTGACGAACAGTCGTTCGGGCAGCTCTTGATGCGGCGATCCTGATGTCGCGTTTGACACGTCGGGCAAATCAGGGGCAGAAAATCATCATCGCGAAATCGGGCTCGTGACCGGCGCGTCAGCGTACGCTGACGAACGCGCCCCATACGGCAGCAAGCCCCGCTCCCACCAGGACGAGAAGCGGGTTGGCACAAAACGAACTGCCGTACTGACACATCGTGACGCCGAGCGAGCCGATCTCGTTATGGCTTGCCGCATAGAACAGGCCCGACAGGATCGCGAGCACGGTAGCGACGAAATACATCAACGGCCTCCTGCGATCTGATCGAGCGTTGGCTGGTGCCCTGCGCCCAATGCTCCCATTTGAATGTCGATGCACCGGATCAATTTTGCACTTGACGCGTCGGGCAAATCAGCGGCACACCGTCATCATCGCCGATATCGTAAAGCTCGCGCCGGTAAATCGGCGGCGGGCTTTTTCGTTTGCAGCGATGCTATCCGCGGGGAAGTTTCAAATTATCCAACCTGTTGCATCGCATTTTCGGTAATTTGTT
This sequence comes from Bradyrhizobium sp. AUGA SZCCT0169, assembly GCF_018130085.1. NCBI lineage: Bacteria > Pseudomonadati > Pseudomonadota > Alphaproteobacteria > Hyphomicrobiales > Nitrobacteraceae > Bradyrhizobium > Bradyrhizobium sp. AUGA SZCCT0169. The sequence continues at coordinate 24,404 of NZ_JAFCMC010000019.1, forward strand.
GACGGTCCAAAAAACAATTGACACGTCGGGCAAATCACCGGCTGAATATCATCATCGCGAAAATCATGCAGAGCCCGGGCGGAGAAATCCGCCGCGGGCTTTTTTGTTGAAATTTTCCAATCGGACGGCGGCCGCTTGTCACGACGCCCCAACTCCCAACGCCCGTCGCCTGAGGCGTCGCGGGCGCGCCGTCGTCCGAACCATTGAGATCATCATCAGCCAGCACGCGCGAACGTGCCGGCGTGCGGCGTGGTGTAGAAGCCACGGCCGCAAGCGGCCCCTGTAGCAGGGATACGGTTCGCGCCCGAAATGATTGCACCCCAGCGATCATGCCGCACATTTTATTTCAGCGATAAGCCGATGACCGCGTATCGCTCGCGCTGATCGGCCTGATTGGAATCGCCGTGTGGGTCCCTTCATGAGCGCCGATGTCATCCAGTTCGTCCTGCACCTCAGGAGCGATCACGAGCAGACGGATTTTCCGACAGTCAAGAGGCTGGACTGGTCGTGTCGGACAAGCAGCCTGCACAGAATATCCTGAAATTTTCAGCGGAAGCTAATGAGAAAGCGCGCGAAAAGAACCGGGATAACCCCTAGCTCCTCTGTCGAGTGACTTTTACTCGATCACTGTCTGGTGCGTTGGGGGCCTGTCATGGCATTCGAATCTCGAACGCTTATCCCGCTAACTGTCGATCAAATTATAGTCAGAACGATCGTCTTGCTGGCCCTTTATGGAACGGTTCTCGTGTTCGGGTTCCTTCTATATTCTTCTTATCGCGACAGCAATGTCAGCAGGATCTCGGTTTCGAAGTTGTCGGATCTCGACGAGGAATTCGAGGTCGGCGTTTCGAGTCTTCGGGTGAAGAATCCAAAATTCCTCAAGGTGTGTTTCACCGGGGATTACGTTCATGCCCTGAAGGATGCGCAGCAGTGGTTTGCCGCCAAGGACACCGAATTCAAAGCCGCGCTTCGGGCCGCCGGCGGGCCGGCGGATGTGTTCAACGACGATGATCATTCATCCATCGTCCTGCTCACGCATGATTCTGCGCTCATCCTGCAACTGAGCTGGCGAGCGGGTTTGTCCGTCGCCAATTTCGGATGTGCAAGCGTCGATGGTGCGGATATCGAACTGAAGCGCTACGAGACCAATTCCAGCGTAAGCCTATTTCTTCCAGGTGCAACACCGAAGTCGCCGCGAGGACCGGGGCAACCGCGCGCCACATTGTGTACACAAAAACTGGAGCGATTTGTCGAGTCAATCGATGAATTGCTTGCGCAAACCATTCAGCAACGGTTCATTTGGGCTGCGATCAGGAGATACCTGCCTCGAACGGGGTGTCGCGCTGACGAAGTCATCTCGATCGCAAGGACGTCAAGATTCTTTACGCCGCTTTCCGAAAACTCGACGGCATACGGTATCACTTTTCAGAATTCCGACTGGACGATCTACTTCGAGCTAGACAAAAATACGGGGGAAACTACTTCGCCCTGGATTAGCTCGCGTCACCCTCCGTTTTCTTGACTAGAGATTCATTAACAGCGCAGCTGGAGAAATTGCGATCATGGCAGATCGAATCTATGTCACGTATACCCCGACCGGAGCTCCGGGAAGCTTTCACACGGCGATCCACTATGAGCGCACGAATCTATCCGGCGAGTTAATCAAGCACGTTGTTGTTGAAGCAACGCCGGAATTTGGAGAACTGGGTGGACTGGAAAAGGCGAGCAACGCCATTCGAGAGATATTTCGGACGGGAAGCGCCCCGTCAAGTTTCGGTAGAATGAATGCGATGGTTCGCGACCGGAGCGTGTGACAGAAAGAGAAGAGCGACGATCCAAGCGCTCCTTATGAAATAATTGCTGAGGGCGATGATCTCAGCGGTCATCTCGCACGAATGCAACTCTTTGCGCATGGCGTCAACCGCGCGGGGATCGCTTACCGTGGCCAGCGTCAGAACAGCAATTCGTTTGCTGCCTCCGCCTTGCGAGCTGGTGAGCTCCCACCCGCAACAGGTGTGGCGCGTGATCCGTTGGGTCCTGCGGGTGAACTTCTGGATTTCTTTACTCCAGGGTTGAACGAGCCGTTCGAAGCTCCGATTGGTCCTCGCTCAGCGCCTGTTGATGTTTCGGAGGGCAAGGGCAATATCTTAGGGGGCCGTCCTATTAGCTACCTCGAACGGATGATTGCTGATGAGCCGCCGAGCGACCGCTTCGGAAATTGGACCTCTTCGCCTGCCGGCATTACGCCGCGCAATCCGAACCTGCCCCTGCCGCAGGCTGACCCCGGCAAGCCACCCGGAATATTCAACGACAAGCCGATGCCGTTGTGGATGACACTACCGCCGATCCGGGGATCGACAGACTTTTCCGAAGCGCCTGGCATCGGCACCAAGCCGATACGGTATGTCAGCCGACGGGATGGCAATCCGCCGCCAGCGTCCGTATCCGACACCGGCGCTCCGGCCGCGCAGTTCGTTCTTCCCGATCAACTGAACGCGTCTAGCAGCCGCACCGACTGGGCCGCGCCTCTGGCGGGCCTCGGTCCGCCGCATCCGATGCGAGCGGCGCCGCCCCCGCAACGCCGAAACGCCTTCGTCAGCGGAAACGATGCCTTGTCCCGCGCAGCCAGTGGCGGCAGCTCTTCGTCCAGGCTGGGGCAATCGCAGGATCCAACGGCCTCCACGTTGCTAGAGCACATTCAACATCTGAACGAGCTGAGCGCCAACGAACCGCAGGCTCCCATATTCGAGCGTGGCGCGCCGGGAGCATCCCTCGCTCCCTCAGTCAGTCCAAGCCCGATGGGCGGCCTTGCAGGTCGGATCGCAGCGCTTTCGGGCATCGATCCTGATAATCCGGATCAGCCGCCGCCCGGCGGGCTGCTCGCGCTTTTGCTTGCCGCCCAGCAGCGATAATCTCGAAGACCAGAATTCCGTCGGCTCGCGCGTTGTTGTCAGGCGAGGCCTATCGCATCGACGCTCCCTGATTTTCTGCAATTGATTGACGGCTTGAAAAACATTTGACACGTCGGGCAAATCACCGGCACATCATCATCATCGCGAAAATCGTGCACAGCCCGGGCGGAGAAATCCGCCGCGGGCTTTTTGTTTGAAAATTTTCCAATCGGACGGCGGCCGCTTGTCACGACGCCCCAACTCCCAACGCCCGTCGCCTGAGGCGTCGCGGGCGCGCCGCCGTTCGAACCTTTGAGATCATTTAGCCGGCACGCGCGAACGTGCCGGCGTGCGGCGTGGCCAAGGTCACGACCGCAAGCGGCCCCTGTATCAGGGATACGGTTCGCGCCCGAAATGATTGCACGCCAGCGATCATGCCGCGCATTTTATTTCCTTAAGAGAAGCCGATGACCGCATATCTGATATCGCTCGCGCTGATCGGCCTGATTGCAATCGCGGTATGGGAGGATCCCTCATGAGTGCCGTAATCATCCAGTTCATCCCTCGCCCCAGGCATGATCATGAACAGACCGATTTCCCGACAATCGCGTTCCGCTCCGCGGTGCACGAGCCTGCGGCGGACCCGACCGATCTTACGCCGTGCGAATACGTCACGGCGGATCATGACGAGAAGCGGTGAGAAGACCCTTGGCAGACATCCGCTCACTGGCACGGAGCCACACCAAGACGGCCATCAACGTCCTGGTCAAAATCATGCAAAGCAAGGATGCGACGCCTGCGGCGCGCGTCTCGGCGGCCAACGCCGTCCTCGATCGCGGCTGGGGCAAAGCCATGCAACCATCGGAGAGCGGTAATGACGGTTCGAAAAAGCCTCCCGAACGGATCGAGCGGCTCATCGTCAACCCTGACGATCCCCACGGCGAAAGTATTTGAGCCGTTGCTTCGGCCCAGCAGGTACCGCGCAGCCTTTGGCGGCAGGGGTTCCGGAAAATCGCATTTTTTTGGCGAGCTTCTGGTCGAGACCTGCCAGGCCGAGCGCGGCACGCTCGCGGTTTGCATTCGTGAGGCGCAACGGACGTTGGCGCAGTCGAGCAAGCGGTTGATCGAGAGCAAGATCGCCGCGCTCGGCGTCGGCAGCGGTTTCAAGCTCTACAGCGACAAGATCGAAACGCCCGGAGACGGCATCATCATCTTTCGGGGGATGCAGGATCACACTGCGGATTCCATCAAATCGCTTGAGGGGTTTCGCGTTGCCTGGATCGACGAGGCTCAGAATCTGAGCGCGCGCAGCCTGTCGCTGCTGCGACCGACGATCCGCGCCGAACGCTCGGAATTGTGGGCGAGCTGGAACCCGCGCCGGAAGTCTGATGCGATCGACGATTTCCTGCGGACGCGCAAGCCGCCGGGTGCGTGCGTGATCAAGGCGAGCTGGCGTGACAATCCCTGGTTTCCCTCCGTGCTGGAGGAGGAGCGGCAACTCGATTTGTCGCTCTATCCGGATCGCTATGACCACATCGAGGCCGTCATCGACGCGCGGGTGAAGGTGGTCGCCAGCGAAAGCCCCGGCGTTCCGCCTGGCGTCATCCGCAACTTGCTGACCGCACGTGCGCCGGCGTGTCCCTGCACGCAATACCTGGAGCTGAGCGCAAAGAGATAACCCGGCAAGCCGCCGGAAGAGACGAAAAGGGAATTCAGGAAATGACACTCTACAAATGGTCGAAAACCGCGGCCAACAACGCAACGGCAGACAGTTTGGTCAACTGGCAGGAGGGCCAGGCGCCCTCCAGCGTGAACGATTCTGCGCGTCAGATGATGGCTGCTGTTGCGAAATATCGCGACGACGTTTCCGGGGCTATCGTTACGAGCGGTACGTCGACGGCCTATACGGTCTCGAGTTTCGAGACGTTTGACACGCTTGCTAACCTGGGTGGGAGGACCATTGCATTCACGCCGCATGTCACCAACGGCGCGACGGTGACGCTGAGTGTTGATGGGCTTGGCGCGAAACCGTTGCGCTCGGCGCCGGGTGCGGAGTTGCTGGCTGGAACGCTGATCCAAGGCACGCCCTACACGGCGCTCTATAATAACTCGGATGCGGTCTGGTATCTCCAGAACTTCTACGGCAATCCGTATAATGTCCCGCTTGGCGCCGGCATGGACTATTGGGGCACTACAGCGCCGAACAGCGCATTTGTATTTCCTTATGGGCAGGCGATTAGTCGCTCAACCTATTCAACCCTGTTTTCTTTGTTCAGCACTACTTATGGCGTCGGCGACAACCTAACGACCTTCAACATCCCAGACTTGCGCGGTCGTGTTACGGCGAAGAAGGACGATATGGGCGGCTCGTCAGCGAATCGGCTGACCAATGCGAACGACGGTCTTAACGGCGACACGCTGGGAGGCGCTGGAGGCGGGGAAACTCAGGCGCTCGCGACTTCGAACCTTCCGGCCTACACGCCCTCAGGTTCGGTTAGTTCGTCAGGTTCTTTCACCAAGAATAGAGCTGCGATCGGCTACCAGAGCGGCGGGTCGCAGGCATGGATGCAAGTGCCTGATGGCTTTTCAGATAACCTTGGCCCCGCAAGCAATAGCGTCGCGGTTTCCAGCTCATTCACCGGTAACGCCCAAGGAGGAACATCAACGGCCTTTGGCATTGTGCAGCCAACGATCATATGCAATTACATTATTCGCATCATATAGGATGCGAGAGTCTGCATCCATATTCGATACCCGGTTCTGTTGAGATGTACGCCGTCAGGCATTCTTCCTTCTGTTGGGATGGCAACCACAAGAATATCAACAGCGTTGTCGACACAGGCCTTCTTAAGGTTCGTGATAACCGCTTCGTCCTGCGTGCTAGGCATAACTAGTAGTTGCTGAGCGTGCGGTTTCAAGACTCGCAACAGCTTAGAATATTCCTCAACATTGAGCGCGGAGCCAACGTCATTCGCGCCCGTCGATACGACAATTAGCGTTGCTGTTACTCCCTCCAGAAAGCGGGGGGAGATCCAGACTAGTTCTCGGCTGGTGATGCCTCCTATCCCGGCGTTGATGACTTCGTGCCCAGAAACTTCGATCGGTAGCGGAGCCATCTCGGCGATGCTGTCCCCAACAATGATTATTGGGCGAGTCGCCTGACTGAGACTTGTCCGAATAATGGCCTGCCGCACGTCCGTATGGTCATGGAATGTGTGCTGCGTGATTTCGCCGAACCTCTTACGGACTCGCGTCAATTCGGAAAATGACGCGGCAAAAGCGATCGTAGAGACGATTGCAAGGATCCACGGGATTGCGCGCATCCTGACTCTCTACCACCACAACCCCACAGCGAGCAAGTATGACCGATCTAACAGCGCTCAAGGCAGCGAACGCGAAACGCTGGGCAAATGCCAGGTTAACGCGGGCAGGCTCCTTCTCCACGGTTGCGAAGCGTTTGAGTGCTCCAAACGCCAAGGCCCGCTATCAGGCCGTGGCCGCAAAAACCGGCGTTCCGTGGCCCTTTATCGCCGTTGCGCACGAGCGCGAATGCTCACAGGACTGGAGCGGTAGCCTGGCGCAGGGTGATCCCTGGAACAGGGTCTCGGTCCATGTTCCGGCCGGGCGAGGGCCATTCAAGAGCTGGGAAGATGCGGCCATTGACGCCCTCGTCAATTGCGCCCCCCGCGCGGCCAGAAACAAGGATTGGTCGATCGGCGGAACGCTGACGATGCTAGAGCAATACAATGGCCTCGGCTACGCGGCGCGCAGGAGGCCGTCTCCGTATATCTGGAGCGGTACCGACCAATACGTTTCTGGAAAATATGTCCGGGACGGCGTCTATGATCCGAGCACGGTGGATCGCCAATTGGGTTGCGCCGGCCTGTTGATGGCGATGATGGCGCTTGATTCGACGATTGCCTTTCCTGGCACGACGTTCCCGCCCACCAAATCAGTAGAGAAGCAAGTGCCTGTGTCGATCGAACGATCCGCGGGGCCGTCGATCGCCCATCCGTCCCAAGGGTCGATCGGCGCGTTCATTGCCAACATCTTCGCATCAGTTTTCAAAAGGAAATAGCCATGTGGATACTCTTCGACGTCCTCCTGCTCATCGCCGGTTACGTCACCTCGATCTATTCGTGGCCGAAGATAAAGGTCTGGATCAATGGGGTGAGCACCAAGGCCACCAGTCTTCGCCAGAAGGCAGCCCGGCTCGAAGCGAAGCTCCGGAGTCTGTGATGCTGACGAAGCTGCGCGTAGATGGGTTTATCTTTGCCGCTGCATGCGCGCCTGCCGTCGGCCTGGTGTTGGCGATCTGTTCGAAAGAGCCGGCCTGGCTGTTTCTATGTTTCGCTCTCACGCTGTTTCTGTGAGGAATAATGCTGACGAGGATCAAGGCGTTCTGCCTCAACTCCCTGACGATCGCCTGGAGCTATTTCCTGGCCGTCCTTGGATTACTGCTCCAGCTCGTTGACGCAGCGGGCGATTTCCTGGGCGATCCGGCTATCAAGGATGAGGTCTCAGCTGCTGTCGGCGATCCGACATGGGCTGGCAGGGTGCTGCTGGCGATTTCGATCGTAACCTTGGCCGCGCGCCTGCGGTCACTAAGGAAGCAATCTTGATGTGGATGACTATTATCAGTTTTTTGGGCGGTCCGGTGATCAAGGGCTTGATCGATGCCTACAATGCGCACCTGAAGGCGCAATCGGCTGACGCCGCGACGGCGGCCAATTTGGCCGGGAAAGAGATCGCCGCTCAGGTCTCCGAAACCAACGCCATCATGCAGTATCGCATTGCCGAAATCGGGCACTGGTACGAGCCCGATAAGCTCATGGGGTACTGTGTCGCTGCATATTTCTGCAAACTGTTGGTGTGGGATAAGGTCCTGGGACTTGGCACGACCGATCCCCTCGCAGGGTTTGCAGCGGTTACATCGAACCTCGTCGTATCGTTCTATTTCGCCAAGCGTGGTTTCGAAAACATCGCCCGGATCATCAAGCGATGAGCGGCTTGGAAGGTTCCGAGGTCAGGGCAATCGTGGCTGAAACGCTTGCCGAACAGCAGCGGCTGCATCGCGACGATATCGATGCTGTTGTTCTGAAGTCCGTCGCGACTGTTCTGACCTCGTTCGGAATCGACGAGGAGGATCGAAAGGAACTACGGGCGGATTTTCAGCATCTGCGTCGCTGGCGCAGAAGCGTCGAACAGGCTCAGAGCTATACGTTCAAAGCAGTGATCACCGTGATTGTCACCGGATTTGTCGGTGCGGTCTGGCTCGGCATCAAGGCTACGCTTGGCAAGTGATCGCGGAGATGTGCCATGACCGGAATATCTCGGCCTATGTTGTGTAGCCACGGTCATCGATGTGACGTCCAGATACATTGCGGACGGTTTGCTGAATGCGATCCGTCGACAACTCAAATTTCAGCTTCAGGTAGGCCGATGTACCGGATTGGTGAGGTCGACGGGCACGACGATGAGACAGCTGATACGCTCTTGGAACTTCATCGGCTGACATTCTTGGATTGTGCTCCTGTTCCCAAGTTCGAACATGGACATTGGTGGCTCGCTCGTTGCGAGACGGAGCCAGTTGCCTTTGCGGGGGTCGTTCCCTCAACCCATATTTCCAATGCCGGCTATTTCTGCCGGGTTGGCGTGCTGAGAAAGCATTGGGGGCGCCGGCTCCAACTGCGTTTGATGCGTGCCGTGGAGGGCCGTGCGCGGCTCAACGGATGGTGCTCGGTCATTTCCGACACGACTGACAATCTGCCGTCCGCCAATAATTTCATTCGCGCCGGCTACCGGCTGTTTCAGCCGCCAGTCCCATGGGCTTGGCCAAATACGCTTTATTGGCGCAAGCTCATTGGATAGCCAGCGTCCAGCATTCTTTCGAAGTACTCCTCGCCCCGGTGGCCCGACGGCCGCCGGGCTCTTTTTCGTTTTTAGCACGATGCATAGGTTGCAGCAGCCCCATTTGGCGGAAGAGCCGTATTCCGCGCGCCTTGATCATTGGCGGTGAGGCGGTAGACTGGCCAGGCTCAACCGCTTCCAGTTCGCAACGACGGGTTGGGCAAGGAAACGCCAATGCCAGGGGACGGCCGCAGGCCAGATGCAAGTTCGCTCGCGGGACCGGGTACGGGCAGCTATGCCGCGATCGTCGCGCGCGCCAGAGCGTTGATCCCGAAGCTGCGGGAGCGTGCTGCCAGGACCGAAGAACTGCGGCGCCTGCCACCGGAGACCGAGCGAGATTTACACGATGCCGGCCTGTTCCGGATTGTGCAGCCCAAGCGCGTCGGCGGCTCCGAACTCGACTATGTTGCACTGGTCGATTGCGCCGATGCGCTGGGGCAGGCGGATGCTTCCGTAGCCTGGAATTTTGCCAACCTTGCAAGCCATCACTGGATGCTGGGCATGTTTGACCGCCATGCGCAGGACGCCGTCTGGAACAAGGACGCCGATGCATTGATCGCCTCGTCATTCATCTTTCCAGCCGGCCGCGCCAGAAAGGTCGCTGGCGGTTATGTGCTGAACGGCCACTGGCCGTTTTCCTCAGGCGTCGAATCCTGCGATTGGAACATGCTCGCCAGCGTGGTTTCATCCGACGATGACGCCGACGGCATCGAATACCGGATATTCCTGCTCAACAAGAGCGACTACAAGATCAACGATACCTGGAACGCGACCGGTCTGTGCGGGACCGGATCGAACGATGTTAGCGTCACGGACGCCTTCGTCGCGGAGCAGATGACGGTCGCCGTCAGCGATCTTACCGGCGGGCCAACCCCGGGGAGTGCGATCAATCCAAACGCCCTTTATGCGCTGCCGGTTTTCTCGTTGTTCCCTTATGTATTATCAGGCGTCGGTTTGGGTAATGCACAGGCCTGTTTGAATGATTATGTCGAATTCGCACGTCATCGCGCCTCGACCTATAATCGTGCCAAGCTTAGCGATATGCAGACGACCCAGATCAAGATCGCGGAAGCCTCCGCCAAGATCGACGCGGCGCGGCTGGTCATGCGCACGAACTGCATCGATGCGATGGCGGATGCTCGACGTGGTCACGTTCCGGACATAGCAGACAAGACACGATTGAGGCGTGACGGCGCGTTTTCGGTCAACCTTTGCACTGACGCCGTGTCGCTGCTGTTTGCTGCAAGCGGCGCGCGCAGTCTGTTTACGTCAGGTGCGTTGCAGCGGCAGTTTCGCGATGCCCACGCGGTGAATTCGCACCTCGCGTTCAATTTCGATGCGGCGGGAACCAATTATGGACGTGTAGCGCTTGGCCTGCCGTCCGAAAACCTGACGCTCTGAGGCGAGGTGGATGTCCGACGCACCCAAACATCCAGCCGATCCCGCTAACGAGTTCGCCAGCGACAACTCGGCGATCGATCCCCGGGATTTTCGAAATGCGCTCGGTACGTTCGCTACCGGCGTCACTATTGTTACAGCGATGGCGGCTGACGGAAAGCCATATGGCGTGACCTGTAACTCCTTTGCCTCAGTTTCGCTGAATCCGCCGCTGGTCCTGTGGAGCCTCGGCATGTTCTCGCAGGGCTTGACCATCTTCCAGAACGCCAGCCATTTCGCAGTCAATGTTCTCGGTGCTTCTCAGCAGACATTGGCCTCGCAATTCGCAAAATCCTCCGCCGACAAGTTCGCCGGCGTGAGCTGGACGCCAGGACTCGGCAACGCGCCGGTGCTTGCTGACAGCGTCGCAAGTTTTCAGTGCCGTGCCGCCAATCGATATTACGGCGGTGACCACATCATCTTCCTGGGAGCCGTCGAAGCCTATACTTATAATGGGCAGGAGCCCCTGTTGTTTGCACGCGGCGGATTCGGCCGCTTCCTTGCCGGCGATGACGGCAAATCCTGATGATCAGGAAAGATAAGCCCAAACGTGCTGGCACCAAGCAAAGGCGCCTCTCGCCCGACGATCGTCGCCGGGAAATTCTTGCGAAGGCGACCGAATTTTTCTCGGAAGAAGGATTTGGTGGTGGAACGCGGGCACTGGCGCGGCGGCTTGGCGTAACGCAGCCACTGCTCTATCGTTATTTTCCAAGCAAGGATGACTTGATCAAGGAGGTCTATCGCACGGTCTATCTCGATCCGCTCGAAACCGGTTGGGAGAAACTGCTGACCGACCGCTCACGGCCGCTTCGCGACCGGCTGCTGGAATTCTATCGCGCCTATACCGACGCGATCTTCACCCGGAAATGGCTTCGCATCTATCTCTACTCGGGCTTGAAAGGCCTCGACATCAATCGCTGGTATGTCGGCATGGTCAAGGACAAGATCCTGACCCGGATCATCCGGGAGTGCCGTCATGAGGCCGGGCTTATCGTGCAAAACAAGCCGAGTGCGACCGAACTTGAACTGGCTTGGGTCTTCCACGGTGGAATCTTCTATTACGGCGTCCGCAAATACATCTACGAATCGCCGGTGCTCGAAGACAAGGATCGCATCATCAGCGATGCGCTGGATGTCTTTCTGGCCGGCTTCGAGCGGGTTAATGAATCCTCGCCGGACGTCCGCCGCGCACCAATCAGGGTGGCAGGATAAGCCAGCCGTCATTTTCCAGCTGTTTCCGCGCGATACCAGTCGCCGATCTCGCTTGCGGTCATCAGTGCCACGCCGTCATGGCTGATGACGTAGTCCAGCAGCGCTTCCAGATATTTGATGCGATGCGGGACCCCCGTAATATAGGGATGGATCGAGATCGCCATGATCCGCGCGTTCGATTCGCCTTCGAGATAGAGCCGGTCGAACTGATCCATGCCACGCTTCAGGAATTGCTCGGAGGGCTGATGTTGCAGTGCATGGACGACGATGTCGTTGGTTTCGACCGAATAGGGAATAGTCGTTATGGTGCCGTGGGGCGTGGCGATATCCTGCGGCAGATCGTCGATTACCCAATCCGCCAGATATTCGATGCCGTTGAGGCGCAGAAGATCGAGAGTTTCCTCGGTCTCGGTGAGGCCCGGGCTCTCCCATGATCGCGGTGATTTGCCGGTAAATCTTGCGATTGTTTCGACGGAGCGCTTGATCGCATCGGCTTGATTGTCGAGCTTGTGCATTGGCCCCTGCTGGAATCCGTGGCCCATAAACTCGAAGCCGGCTTCGAGCGCGGCGGACGCAACGCGCGGATAGGAATTGCAGACATTGGCATTCAGGGCCAGCGTTACCGGCATCTTGCGGTCGGTCAGCGCCTTGAACTGTCGCCAGAAGCCGGCCCGCATGCCGTACTCATGCCAGGACCAGTTCGGCACGTCAGGCAGCAGCGGTTGTCCCATCGGCGGACTCAGCACCGTCCGCGGCATCGCGTTCTCGATCCGCCATTCCTCGACGTTGAGAATCACCCACACTGCGAGCTTCTTGCCGCCGGGAAGCGTCAACTTCGGTCGGTCGATCTGGGCCTGATAGGGGATACGATCACTGAGAGCCACGGCAGATTCCTTGACTGAATTGACCTATTCGGACGCCTTGCCGGACATGTCCGTATTGATGCGCGGCATGACCTTTTCGGCCATCAGGATCATCGACTGACGTCCAAGCTCGCGATCCTTCCAGTCCTTGCCGGCATAAAGCAGCGTACCAAAGGGCCCGGTCTCCTCCTGAAAAGCCAGCAGTTGGTCGGCCACGCTATCGGGTGTGCCGTGAATGATGAGCTTGTCGCAGATCGACTCGAGCGTCACTTCCTCGTCGGGCTGATCGCGGCGTGTTTTGAACAGTTCGATACGGCCGCCACGCTTCAACTTGGTGAATAGCGAGCGATAATAATAGACATATGGACCGTTCGGATCCGTGGCATAGGCTTTTGCCGTGGCGGCATCCTTGGCGACAAATATGCTTTTGGCGACCCGCCAGTTCGCCGTCTCCGCGGGGCGGCCGACGCGTTCGCAGCCTTCAACGTATTTCGGCCAATGGCTTTTGACCCAAGCCGGCATCAGAAAGTTCGCCGAAATCGGATCCCAGCCACGTGCGGCGGCTTCGGTCACACCTTTCGAGAACGGCGCCACTGCCGTCACCACTATCGGCGGATGCGGTCGTTGTAGCGGGCGCGCGATGAAGCCCTGACCAATGTCCTCAATCACGGTTTTCTGTACCGATACATTCCAGTACTTGCCCTGGAGGTTATACGGTGGCTCGCTTGCCCAGATATCAAGGACCTGATTGATCGCCTCCAGGAACATCGCGTTGCGATCTGCGCCGAGATTGCCGAAGACTTCGGCGTCGGACAGTAGCCCACCGGGGCTAATACCGAAGATCAGGCGGCCGTCGAGCATGTGATCGAGCATCGCGATCGAGGCTGCGAGCGCTGCCGGATGGGTGTTCGGCATGTTGATGGTGCCGGTACCAAGCTTGATTTGCTTGGTCGCCGCGGCAAGCCAGGCGATGAATGCGATGCAGGAAGTGATGTTCTCGGCCTTATCGGTGACGTGCTCGCCGACATAAGCTTCGCTGTACCCGAGTTCGTCGGCCAACAGGAAGGCTTCGCGATCCTCCTTGAGAGACAGCCGCCAATCCTTGTCGACAGGATGGATGGGCATCGTGAAGAACCCAAGCTTCATGGTCTGCTCCTCCCCAAGGGCAGGCGTTTCGTTTGGTGGGAAACCTGCTTCGACCGCAACATGATAACAAGTCCCAATATTGCAGCCACCGAAATAATCACTCGATAAACAAACTTGACCTTTGAAAATTGTCGCCGTCTAATCCAAAGAAAATGACGATATGCTGCCCGGGGGAGGTTGCGTCGAAATGAAAGCCTCGGCTTTCGCTTACGCCCGCGCTACCAGCGTTGTGAATGCGCTGGAGTTGCTGGCTGCGTATGGCGACAAGGCCAAGGTGTTATCCGGCGGCCAAAGCCTGATGCCGGCAATGAATCTGCGCCTGATCTCCCCCGAATTCATTGTCGATATCGGTGAATTGGCTGAGCTTCGCGGGATAGTTGTGAAAGGCGACGTCTTAACGGTTCGTGCGCTCACGCGTCACGTGGACGTCCTGGGATCTCCCGAAATCGCGACCCATGCTCCTCTGTTGAGGGACGCTACCTCTCATGTCGCGCATCCGGCGATCCGCAACCGCGGCACGCTCGGCGGCAGCCTTGCGCACGCGGATCCGGCTTCCGAATTGCCGGCTTGCATGGTGGCACTGGGCGCGACCGTCATTGTTTGCGGGCCACAGGGCGAGCGGCGAATCCCTGCTCAAGAATTCTTCACCGGCATCTATGAGACTGCACTTTCGCCACAGGAATTGCTGGTTGCCGTCGAACTGCCTGTCGCGCAGAAAGATTCCGCGCACTTCTTCCATGAATTTGCCCGCCGTCAAGGTGACTATGCCATTGTCGGCTTGGCCGCGCAGGCGATTATTCAAGGTGACCAGTTCGCTGATCTCCGCCTTGGCTTTTTCGCCGTTGGCGATCGGCCGTCGCTCGCCAAGGCCGCCGAGAATCTCGTGAACGTCGCAGTCACATCGGAGGTATTGGCCAGTGCCTCCGCGGCGCTCAGCGAAGAGCTTGATCCGCAGGAGGATCAGCAGGCAACCCCTGCTATGCGGCGGCATCTGGCGAAGGTCTTGCTCTCTCGTTGTGTGGCCACGCTGCTTTCCCGCCCCGATCTGCGTGAGGGAGCACGTGCGTGACCCCTGTGCCCATTTCACTCGAGGTTAATGGCGAGCGCGTCGAGGCCCATGTGCTGCCCCGACTGAACCTGGCGGATTTCCTGCGTGAGCATCTGAAGTTGACCGGCACGCATGTCGGGTGTGAGCACGGGGTTTGTGGTGCCTGCACGGTGCGCTTCAATGGCGAGATCGCGCGCTCCTGCCTGATACTGGCGGTGCAGGCCCAAGAAGGATCGGTCGAAACGATCGAGGGGTTATCCGACAGCGGTGAAATCGCGGATTTGCAGGCTGCGTTCCGCGATCGCAACTCCCTGCAATGCGGCTTCTGCACACCGGCAATGTTGATGGTGGCGCAGGATCTGCTGAAGCAGACTCCTGTGCCAGATCGCGAAGAGATTCGTGAGCACCTTTCCGGTAATTATTGCCGTTGCACCGGCTATCAAGCGATTGTCGATGCGATTGAGACGACAGCGCGGTTGCGCGCGGAACGCGCGCCATGACGCGTGCACCTGAGAATCGCGACGCGTTTTCGGTGCTCGACCGGCCGAACTCCTATATCGGCAAGACCGTGCCGCGGCCGAACCTCGACCGGCTGATGCAGGGACGCGGGCAATATGTCAGCGACATCGAACTGCCGCGCATGGCGCATGTTGTGTTCCTGCGGTCGCCGCACGCGCATGCAAGAATCACCGGTATCGACGGAGCAGCGGCAAAACGCATGCCGGGTGTAATTGCCGTCGTCACGGGCCAGGAAATTGCTGCGGTCATCACACCGTGGGTTGGGGTGCTTTCGCACTTGAAGGGTCTCAAATCCGCGCCGCAAAGCGCGATCGCGGTTGATCGGGTGTGCTGGCAGGGCGAAGCCGTCGCTGCAATCATCGCAACTAGCCGCGCCGCTGCCGAGGATGCGGCAGAACATGTCGCCGTCGCGTATGAGGAACTCGACGCTGTGACGGACATGCAAACTGCGCTCGACCCCACAACGTCTGTGATCCATCCCGCGCTCGGCGACAATCTGGCCTTCGAGCGTAATCATGATGCAGGCACCGTCGACGCGGCCTTTGCTGCCTCCGACGAGGTGGTGGAAGCAGAATTCATTTTTGGGCGGCACACCGGCGTGACGCTGGAGCCGCGTTCGGTAGTTGCTGACTGGAACGCAGCCGAAGCGCGGCTGACGATCTATCAGGGAACGCAGGCCCCGCATATGGTGCAGAATATTGCGGCGCTGCATCTCGGTCTTCAGGAGTCCCAGGTCCGCGTGGTCTGCAAGGACGTTGGCGGCTCCTTCGGTATCAAGGTCCACATCTATGCCGACGAAATGGCGACTTACGCACTGTCGAAACTGCTGCGGCGGCCGGTCAAATTCGTTGCCGACCGGGTCGAGAGTTTTAACACCGACATCCATGCGCGCGACCATCGCTGCAAGGGAAAGATCGGAGTTAAACGCGATGGTACCATCACCGCGTTCGAGATCGACGATCTTACGGGTATCGGGCCGTATTCAATGTATCCGCGAACCAGCGCCATCGAGGCCAATCAGGTCGTCAACCTGGTCGGTGGGCCCTATGCGACCAAGAACTACCGCGCCCGTGCCCGCGTCGTCTTCCAGAACAAGAACGTCATGTGTCAATATCGCGCGGTTGGGCATCCGATCGCCTGCTCGGTGACCGAGGGTCTGGTCGATCTGGCGGCGATGAAGATCGGCATGGATCCCGTCGAAATTCGCCGCCGCAACCTGATTGCCGACGACGCTTACCCCTGTGCTTCGCCTTCAGGTTTGCGTTTCGAGCAACTGTCGCATCATGCCGCGTTGGCGAAACTCATCAAGATGATGGACTATGACGCGCTGCGCGCGGAACAGGCGACGTTGCGAGCCAGAAACATTCATCGCGGTATCGGCATCGCCAGCTTCATCGAAGTCACCAATCCCAGCGCGGCATTCTACGGCGTCGGTGGGGCCAAGATATCGTCGCAGGATGGCGTTGCGCTGCGGCTCGATGCCCAGGGAGCCGTGGTCTGCCAAACCAGCATCACCGAGCAGGGGCAGGGATCGGAATCGCTCACCGCCCAGATCGTCGGAAGCGTGCTCGGTGTCTCGATGGATCGCGTTCGCGTCATCCTCGGCGATACCGACAACACGCCTTATGGAGGTGGCACCTGGGCCTCGCGCGGCGCCGGCATCGGCGGTGAGGCGGCACTTCAGGCCACCAAAGTCCTGCGCAGAAACATCCTTGATGTCGCTGCCGCTATCCTACAATCCACACCCGGCGAACTCGACATCATCAATAACAGCGTTGTGAACGTCAGCGATGGCGCGCCGCGCATTGAACTGAGTGAATTGGCAAGGATCGTTTATTTTCGCCCCGATACGCTGCCGCCGGGCATTCAGGCGGAGCTGATGGCGACACGGCATTTTGTTCCGCGCGAATATCCCTTCGCCTTTACCAATGGTGTTCAGGCCTCGTGGCTGGAGGTCGATACCGACACCGGCTTTGTCAAACTGTTGAAGCACTGGGTGGTCGAGGACTGCGGCACGATCATCAATCCGCAGCTGGTCGACGAACAGATCAGGGGCGGGGTGGTGCAGGGCCTCGGCGCCGCGCTGTTCGAAAAATGCGTTTATGATGAACGTGGCCAGCTCACCAACGCCAACATGGCCGATTATCTGGTGCCTATGTCCGGCGAAATGCCGGATATTGATGTCGGCCACGTGGTCTCGCCGACGCTGGAGTCGGAATTAGGCGCGAAAGGCGCCGGCGAGGCCGGAACGGCGGGAGCGGCGGCTGCGGTGACCAATGCCGTGAATGACGCGCTCAGGCCTTTTAGGACGATCGTTACGGAAATTCCGCTGACGCCCCAAATTATCCTGACCGCACTGGGCCGAATCTGACGAACGACGAGCTAAACCAGTGTTCACTCGGCTGCTGCGCTCGCGATCGAGCTCGCTTTCGGATTGGTAACGACCACCTTGATAGCATTGTCAACACGCTCACGCGCGTATCTTAGCGCAGTCGGCAGATCGGCCAGCGGAAATGTGTGCGTGTGGATTTTCGTCGCATCGAAGCGTTGTTCTGCCATCAGCGCCATAGCGCGGCGGGTCGCGCTGCGGCCTTCGCCGCGAATGCCATAGGCATAGATGTTGTTCTTTACGAGATGCGCGATATCCATCGTGACGGGATCATGCGGAAACGCCGCAAGGCAGATTTTTCCGCCACGATTGGTCATGTGAATAGCTTGATTGATTGTCGTCTCATTCCCGGCGCATTCCACCACATAGTCGGCGCCAATACCGCCGGTTAGTTGTTTGACGATCTCGACTGCGTCTTCGTCGTTGATATTGATCACGCGGTCTGCGCCGAGCTCCTTGCCGATCGCCAGCCGCCTGTTGCGCGTTCCCGTCAGGATCACCGGGCTGGCGCCGAGCGCTTTGGCAACCGCCACCGCGAGCAGTCCAATCGGGCCCGGTCCGATCACCACGACGCTCTCACCGGCGACCAACCCTCCCAACTCGGTCAAGCCATACATCGACGTGCCGGCGGTGACGACCAGCGTTGCCTCCGCATCGCTCATGGTGTCGGGCACCCGCGCCAGCGTATTGATGTGGTTGACGGCATATTCCGCAAAACCGCCATCGGTAGTGAATCCATTGGCACGGTGACCCTTCTCGGGCTTCCCGTAATTCAGGCACGAGGTGTACATGCCTTGGCGGCATCGTTTGCACTGGCCGCAACCAGCGTGGATCTCCACGCTAACACGCTCCCCAATTTCGAACTCGTCGACGTCAGGCCCGAGAGCTGCGACGGTGCCCATATATTCGTGGCCTGGCGTAAAATCCTTATTGAAGGGCAGGCCGCCCTGAATGCTCGCCGGCGAGCCTGTATGAATGATCTCAAGGTCGGTCGCGCAGATCGCAACCGCATCGATCCGGACCAGGACCTCAGCCCGTGCGGGAACGGGCACCGGTTTCTCCCGCAAAGCGAGTTGATCGGGGTCGCCGAGAACCCAGGCTTTCATGCGATCAGGGATGAGCAGTTTGGGCGAAGTTCTGACGCCAGTGGGCTGATACATGCAGCGGATCCTCTCACGCCCGAGCCTATCGGAAATCGCAGTTGGACGAAATTGCCGGATGCCGGAAGCGACGGGGCATCGTTTGCTGCATAGCAAAACGGTTTGTCGCAAATCCTTCATCCGCGGCCTGTACTTGGTCCCCGGTTGGTGCTGAAATCCTTTCACGGCCTCACTAAATCGGAGTTTTCCATGAAGAGCGTCCGCCTTGTTCTTGCCTTGCTGGCGCTATCGCTGATCGCGCCTGGGCAATCCGCCAAAGCGGCCGACGTCATCTGCTACAATTGTCCCCCGGAATGGGCGGACTGGGCCTCGATGCTCAAGGCGATCAAGGCCGACCTCAATTACGATATTCCGCACGACAACAAGAACTCCGGTCAGGCGCTGGCGCAGATACTGGCCGAGAAGAGCAACCCCGTCGGCGATATCGGCTATTTCGGCGTTACCTTCGGCATGAAGGCCAAGGCGCAGGATGCCCTCGAACCTTATAAGCCCGCCAACTGGGATCAGGTCCCAGCCGGTCTGAAGGATGCCGATGGCTTCTGGACCACGATTCATTCGGGCACGCTTGGCCTGTTCGTGAACAAGGATGCGCTTGGCGGCAAGCCGGTGCCGGCCTGCTGGAAGGACCTCCTGAAGCCCGCCTATAAGGGTATGGTCGGCTATCTCGACCCGTCTTCAGCCGCGGTCGGGTATGTCGGTGCAGTCGCGATCAACCTGGCGCTTGGAGGCTCGGCGGCCAATTTTGATCCCGCAATCAGCTTCTTCAAGGAGTTGAAGAAGAATGACCCGATCGTCCCCAAGCAGACTTCCTACGCCCGTGTGGTTTCGGGCGAGATGCCGATCCTGCTGGATTACGATTTCAACGCCTATCGCGCGAAGTACTCGGAGAAAGGCAATTTCGAATTTGTGATCCCTTGCGAAGGTTCTGTGGTTTTTCCTTACGTCGTTGGCCTCGTCAAGAACGCGGCGCACAAGGACAAGGCCAAAAAGGTTCTCGACTATCTTCTGTCCGACAAGGGGCAGGCGATCTGGACCAACGCCTATCTGCGTCCCGCGCGGCCGATCGATCTGCCAGAGGCCGTGAAGAAGAAGTTCCTGCCCGACAGCGACTACACTCGCGCGAAAAATGTCGACTGGGGTCAGATGGAAAACATGCAAAAAGGCTTCGTCGACCGCTATCTCGCCGAGGTTCGCTGAGGCAATATGGCGTCCGGTTAGAGCGTTTTCGAGCGAAGTGGGTACCGGTTCGCGTGAAGAAAACGCGTCGATAAAGTAGAGCTTCGGTTCTGATTCGTCAGAACTGAAGCTCCGGGGCGCCTTCTGCTGATGTCGCATAGATCCTTTGTCTGGTTGTGCCTGCTGCCGCTTGCGGTGGTGACGGCGGCGTTTTTTCTGCTCCCGATGGCGCGGCTGGTCGTGACCGGGGCGGAAGGTCCGCAAGGCGTCGCGGGCTATCTGGCGATCCTGACCGAGCCGCGTTACCGCGCGACCTTGATCAATACGGTCGTGCTGGCGGCTGCGACCACCATTGTGACGCTGATCGTGGCGACGATTGCTGGAATGTTCTTGCAGAGGCATCGCTTCCCCGGCCGCGCCGTACTGATTGCGATGCTGACCTTTCCGCTGGCGTTTCCCGGTGTGGTTATCGGCTTCCTGATCATCCTGCTCGCCGGGCGCCAGGGGCTGATCGGTGATCTTTCCAACCGCATGCTTGGCGAAAAGCTGGTCTTTGCCTATTCGATCTACGGGCTGTTCCTCGGTTATCTCTATTTCTCGATCCCGCGCGTCATCCTCACCATCATGGCCGCGGTGCAGAAGCTCGATGTTGGTTTGGAAGAGGCAGCCCGTTCGTTGGGGGCCAGTCCATGGGCGGTGCAGCGCGATGTGGTGTTGCCGGCGCTGGCACCGGCCTTCGTCGCTTCCGGTGCGATTGCCTTTGCGACGGCGATGGGCGCGTTCGGTACCGCGTTTACGTTGGCGACCAACATCGATGTGCTGCCGATGCTGATCTATACCGAGTTCACGCTGGCCGCGAATTTTTCGACTTCGGCCGCGCTGTCGGTCGGGCTCGGCATCATCACCTGGTTCATCCTGGCGCTCGCCCGCTCCTTCAGCGGAAGCGCAGTTGCGGCGGCTGGATGAACCATGCGTGATCGTCTGATCTTCACCGGCCAGCTGATTTTTACATTAATCGTCGCCGCATTCCTGGTGGTGCCCGCAATCCTGTCGATTTCCGCCGGCGTTACCGTGAACTATTTTCGCGGTATCGAGTCCGGCGTAACCCTGCAATGGGTTGTCCAGGTCTGGCAGCTCTATGCCGGCACTATCCTGCTGTCATTCGTGATCGCCTTTGCAACCCTCGCGGTGACGCTGATCATAGGTGTTCCTGCAGCATACGCCTTGCACGTGCGGGGAGGGCGGCTGTCGCGCATCGTCGAGGAGGTCATCACGCTGCCGCTGGCGATACCAGGCCTGGCAATTGCCCTGGCATTGCTGCTCACCTACCAAGGCTTCAGCGACTTCCGCCGTTCTTGGCTCTTTATCCTGGTGGGGCATGTTATTTTCACCATGCCCTTTATGGTGCGATCAGTGATGGCGGTGTTTGCAACGGTCGATATCAAGACGCTCGACGAAGGTGCGGCGTCGCTCGGCGCATCACCGTGGCGGCGCTTCCGCGACGTGATCGTGCCGAATGCCGTGCCGGGGATACTTGCCGGCAGCCTGATGGTGGTGACGCTTTCGCTTGGCGAATTCAACCTGACCTGGATGCTTCATACACCCCTGACCAAGACGCTGCCCATCGGGCTTGCGGACAGCTACGCCTCGATGCGGCTCGAGGTCGCGTCGGCCTATACGTTGATATTCTTCGTAATGATCATCCCGCTGTTGGTGGCCATGCAATTCTTTGCCGAGAAGGAACAGAAGAGATGAACGCGTCAGCAGGACATGGCGCGTCGGTGCGTATTGAGGCTTGCGGCAAGACGTTTATCGATGGTACGCGCGCGCTGGAGCCCGCGACGCTCGATATTGCGCGTGGTGAGACGCTGGTGTTGCTTGGTCCGTCCGGATGCGGAAAGACCACGATGCTGCGCATCATCGCGGGACTCGAATTGCCTGATGCCGGCGGTAAGGTACTGTTCGACTACAAGGATATGACGTCGGTGCCGATCGAACGGCGCAACGTCGGCATGGTGTTCCAGTCCTACGCGCTGTTTCCTAACATGAGCGTAGCTGACAATATCGGCTACGGCCTGAAAATCCGCGGTGTGCCGGCCAAGGAGCGTGCGGCGCGCGTCGCCGAACTGGTCGCGCTGACCAACATTTCCGGGCTAGAGAATCGCCGCATCGATCAGCTGTCCGGGGGACAGCGCCAACGCGTGGCGCTGGCGCGAGCAGTTGCAATCCGACCGGGCATCCTGCTGCTTGACGAGCCCCTGACGGCGCTCGACGCGGCGTTGCGCGACCGGCTGCGCGGTGAGCTCAACCGCCTGCTGCGCGCGCTTGGCATCACCACAATTTATGTAACGCACGACCAGGCCGAAGCGATGGAACTCGGCGATCGCGTTGTCGTCATGCAGAAGGGGACGATCGCCCAGATCGGTACGCCGCGCGAGATCTACTTCACGCCGCAAAGCCGTTTCGTGGCCGAATTCATCGGTGCCGCGAACATCATTGAGGCGCCGATCGAGAACGGTCATCTTGTTTTGCCGGGCGGGCGGCAGGGGATTGGGGGCGGTGCAAGTATGCCGGCGGCGGTCGCCATGATTCGTCCCGAAACGATCCGCGTAGTGGAGACGGGGCGTGCTCCGCTTTCCGGCGTCATCGACAGCGTCAGCTTTATTGGCGACCGGCAACGACTGGTGATAAGCGGTGTATCCAACAGGCTATTTACTGTTGATGCGCCGAATACGGTACAAGCCAAGGCCGGCGAACGGGTCGGGCTGTTGATTTCGCCGGAAGCCGTTCGTTTGCTGCCGTCCGAAAGTTGAGAACGCCAATGTCGCCAAAACCGGTTCGTATCGCCCAAATTTCCGATCTGCATATCAAGCCGCCAGGCTCGCTCGCCTATGGCCGGGTCGATACTGCCAGGGCCCTGGAGCGTTGCGTCGCGGCGTTGAACGAATTTCAGCCGGCACCTGATTTTGTGGTGATATCGGGTGATCTGGCAGATTCGCCGACGGCTGAGGAATATCAGCACCTCAAGCGGCTACTGACGCCATTGAAACTCCCATTCGCCGGCATTCCCGGCAATCACGACTCGCGTCAGTTGATGCGCGATGCGTTTCCCTCCGCTCCATATGCCTTGGCGTCCGGGGCGCTCAATCAGAGGATTGAGATCGGGGGGCTGGATCTGCTGCTGCTGGACTCAAGCGTACACCAAAAGCCGCATGGCGAACTCGAAGAGCCCACGCTGCGCTGGCTTGACGCGGCACTGGCGGCTTCACCCGATCGGCCAGCGCTGCTGTTTCTGCATCATCCGCCGTTCAAGGCCGGTATTTGGCACATGGATCGCCAGAATCTCCTCAACTCGAGCGAACTCGCCCTCATCGTTCGGCGTCATCCGCGTGTGCAACTCATCGCGACCGGTCATATTCACCGTGCGGCCTTGACGATGTTTGCGGGCGTGCCGACCACGATCTGTCCGGCGCCGAACCACGCGGTCGATCTTGACCTTGCTGAGCTCCGCGGGCCCTCGTTCAAGGTGGAGCCGCCGGCCTTTCACCTCCACAGCTGGTTTCCGGGCGAGGACTTCGGCAGCATCGTCACTCATCAGGTGCCGATTGGGGCGTTTGATGGTCCGCACCCGTTTTTCGGGCCAGATGGGAAACTGCTTTAGGAGGCTCTTAAGCCTACCCTTCGGCGGCGTTTCTCAAAATTATCGTTCCGCCATCGACAGCTTCCCTCGTGCCGGGCCATCCTTCTTGCCTCGCATGTCGATTGATGCACCGGCTCATTCTTCATTTCGTTGCCGACCAGATTGCCAAGCTGGATGTGGAGGAGCAATCATTCTCCGGAAGATGTGGCCCATATCCAGATGCTGACCGCCTGCGGAGAATCATGAAGCGCCTGCTCCATTCGTTGATTTCGGCGCTCGCACTGCTCCTGAGCTCCCATGCAATCGCACAGACATCCTATCCGGACCGGCCCATCAAGATGATTGTGCCGCTGGCTGCAGCGAGTGCCGTCGACGTTGCGGCGCGGATCGTGACGCAGAAAATGGCCGACAATATGGGCCAGCAATTCGTGATCCTGAATCAGCCTGGCGCTTCAGGGATGATCGGGGCGGAGCAGGTCGCGCGGGCTGAACCGGACGGCTACACGATCGGCGGCTTCAACGACAGCGTCATGACTATGGTGCCCAACCTGCAGTCCAAGATGCGCTGGGACATATTGAAGGATTTCGAACCGGTATCGCTGGTTGCAACCGTGGAGTGGGGGCTGGTCACCAGCAATCGGGCCAGCTTCAAGAGCGCGGCGGATCTGATCGCAGCCGCGAAAGCAACGCCTGGCAAGATCGATTATGGCTCGGGTGGCCCGGGAAGCCCGCAGCATTTGGCCATGGCGATGTTTGCTTCCGCGGCCGGCATATCGCTGACTCACGTGCCCTATAAGGGCGCAACGCAAGCTGCCACCGATGTCGCCGCAGGTCAGATTCCAGTCGGCTTCCAGGGGATCGGCACGGTTGCTGCCCTGGTGCGCGGCGGCCAGCTCAAACTGATCGGAGTGACTACCGAGAAAAGATTGGCGCAATTCCCCGACGTGCCGACCGTCTCTGAATCCGGCTTGCCAGGATTCTTCTTCAATTCTTGGTTTGCGATTCTTGCGCCTGCCGGCACGCCGAAGGCGATCATCGCTCGGTTGAACGCCGAGGCGCTGAAGGCGGTCGGTGATCCCGAGGTACGCCGCAAGCTGGAGGAGCTGGGATTTGCGGTGCGCGACAGTTCGTCTGAAGAGTTGCGTGTCATGACGCGTGATCAGCTTGCCAAATACGCGCGCGTGATCAAGGAAATGGGAATCGCGAACGAATAAGCCGCCGGAGCGAAGCGATCGGAGCAGCGTAGCGCCGGCGAGGTCCGTTAGAGGCCGAAACTGGTGCCTCAATGGCGTCCGGCTATTTCCGCGTGACGGGATAGCTCAATGGCCGTACTATCCGATCGCCCGTTCCAGGGTTATCGGAGCGTTAATGCCTGGGTTGCCTTTGTGTTTTGGCCGCCAAATCGACGCAGTAGGATGCTTTCCGGTTGAAAAGCCAACCGGCGTTGATTACGGAAGAGCTACATCCCGAACAGTTTCTGGAGTTTGACTGGCGTGCCTCAACAAAGGACGGGTGAAGCTCAGGGATTTTCGAGCAGCAAACTGTCAGTTTTGCGCAAGCATCCCTATTTTGTCGACCTCGAGCCCGAAGCCTTCGATCAACTCTGCCGTTACGCCAAACACGTCACGCTGAAGCGGGGAGCGACGATCTTCGCCAAGGGAGATCCCGGCAACAGCCTGTTTGCCGTTATCTCCGGCACGGTGAAGATCAGTATTTCGTCGCCCGATGGCCGCAATGCAATCCTGAACCTGATCGGGGCGGGGGAGATTTTTGGCGAAATCGCGCTGCTTGACGGCTCTGTCCGCTCGGCAGACGCGACTGCGAACACCGCCTGCGAGCTCTTCACGATCGACCGGCGCGAGTTCATTCCTTTCGTGCGCAGCCAGCCGGGGCTTGCGATGAAGTTCATCGAACTGTTGTGCACGCGGATTCGCTGGACCAGCGATCAGGTCGAACAGGTCATCCTGCAAAATTTGCCGGGTCGGTTGGCCAGCGCGCTGCTTCGCTTAACCGAGAAACACAAGCTTGAACCGCAGGGCCGAACCATTGCGATTACCCAGCAGGAAATCAGCGAGATGGTCGGTATGACGCGAGAAAGCATCAATAAGCAGTTGCGGGCGTGGGCGGCGCGCGACTGGGTGCGGCTCGAGCACGGCGCGATCGTTGTACTGAAGGCCGAGCCGCTGCAGGCTTTGGCCGAAGCCGGATCTGGCGACGAAGGCGAATAGCGGCGTGCAGCCGGCCAATTCTTCGGCGCGTTTCGCGATATTGTTTTTACAGGTCGAACACGGCCACAGCGCGGATCGGGGAGGCGGTGCCCCCGCGCCACTTCATCGGCAGGCCGATGAAGGTGAACCGGCCTTTACCGAGCAGCGATTCCAGATTGCACAAGCTCTCGATGTGGGTGATGTCGAGGTCGAGACAGGCCTTGTGAACGAGCGCGTTCACGTCGCCTTCGGGACCGGGCCGCATCGAGTCGATGCCAAAATGCACGACGCCCTGCTGTGCCAGCCATTCGGTCGCGGCGACGTTCACACCAGAATTATCGTTCGAATATTCCTTGCGGGGGAACGTGCGTTCGTGATGGCCGGTGCAGAGCAGCACGGTGCCACCCCTCGGTACCGGCACGCCGGCCTTTGTCACGGCGGCCTCGAGATCGGCAGGAGTGATCTCCACGCGCGGCCCGATGTGGCGCAGATCGAGACAGATACCCGGCACGATGCATTTCTCCAGCGGATACTGATCGATCGGTATGCCGCTCTTGCCGAAATGCCGGGGTGCATCGATGTGGGTGCCGGCGTGATCGACCATTGAGATAAACATCGATGCAAGTCCGTGCACGTTGTCGGACTCGGCAAGGGATTCTTCGTGCGTTTTCCAGACGCCGTGGATGACAGGTGGGTGGCCCGGATAGCTCGGCGTGCGGTGATAGAGTTCTCGGCTGAGGTCGACGATCTTCACGTTAGGATACCCTTCGGAGAAGCTGTTAAGTCGTGCCTCTGATGAAGCCTGCGCGCTCGCGTTGTTCTTGTTGCCCTGCGCCGATCAACAAGCCGATCAATTCCTGCGCCTGGGGAGCGTGGGCGGCCCTGGTAGCGATGCCAGCTGTGTACATCGTCGCGAGTTCGCAGCCGGGTGGCAGAGTTCCGGACAGGCTGACGCCCTTGGTGCTGATGATCTCGGTCGATTGCGTGCAGCCGATCGGACGTCGCGCATCGGAAGCCGCCATTTCGCGCATGGCGGTCGCGCCGTTCGGGAAAATCTTGAGCCGTGCGGCGACTTCGTCGGTGATGTCGAGTTGCACCAGAACCTTCGCGACGTGAATGCCGGCGGTCGAGGCTACCGTGTCCGGCACGTAGATCGCATCCGATGCAAGCAAGCATTCGCGTAAGCCTACGGTATCCTTGACCGTAACCCGAGGATCGCCAGCGCGAACGGCGAGGGCGGTCTCTACCAAGCCGACATTTGCGATCGACGAGGCGACCACCAGCTTCTCCTCGGCAAGCTTGGCGACGATCGCTGCGGTCAAAATGACGATGTCGGCCGGTATGCCCTTGCGCAATTTGTCGGCCATGGCGCCAACCGCGCCAAACTCGCCCACGATATCGAAGCCGGTCTGCGCCTTGAATGTCGAAGCCAGGCTGCCGACCAGTCCCTGTGCTGCGCCGCCGCTCAGGATGTTCAGGTTGCTCACGGGGCCTGCTCCATGGCAGCGATGATACTTTCGCGCGTGATTGGAAGATGGCGCACGCGCACGCCGAGCGCGTCAAACACAGCGTTGGCAATGGCCGCCGAGACCGGGCCATGGGCAGCTTCGCCGGCGCCGACCGGATCCATCTCAGACCGCTGGATCAGTTCGACTTCAACCTCCGGCACTTCGCTGAAGCGAAGGATCGGATATTCCGTCCAATTGGTGCTGGTGATGCGCTCGCGGTCGAAGCGGACGCGTTCCTTCAACACCCAGCTGGTGGCCTGGATCGCACCGCCTTCGATCTGGTTGATGACGCCGTCGGGATTGATGGCTTCGCCGACATCGACCGCCAGAGTGAGCTTCCGGACGCGGATATCCTCGGCGCTTTCGATCTCGGCGACCGCGGCACAATAGGCGCCGGTGTTCTTGTAGCGGGCAAAGGCGATGCCGTAGCCAATGCCGGGTTGCTTCTCCGGCTTCCACCGGGCGCGCCTTGCAGCAGCGCCGATCACGTCCTTGGCCCGCTCGTCCCCCAAATGACGTAGTCGGAACGCGACCGAATCTTCGCCGCGCTCGGCGGCGATCTCATCGAGGAAGGATTCGATTGCGAATACATTGCCCTGCGCGCCCAGCGTCCGCAGCGCGGAGGTGCGGATCGGCATCGTCGTCAGGCGATGGCTTTCGATCTGCCATGATGGGAAGTCATAGAGCGGTACGGCATTGCGATCGCCGCCACCGCCATTGGCCTGCGGTGGATTGGTCGAGATCATCCGCGGAAACGGGTTCTCCAGCTCGAATCCCGCCAGCAGCGCCGGTTGCGCCGCGCGCCCCGGCCGTGCCACATGGCCGTTGCTCCAGATGGAATGGCGCCAGTCGATGATCTCGCCCGCTGCGTCGAGATCGGCCTCAATCTCGATCGCCATGGCCGCGCCAAGCGGCGCATCCGACATCTCGGCTTCGCGCGACCATTGCACTCGAACCGGCCGGCCGCCGGTGGCTTTGGCGAGCAACACAGCGTCGAGCGCAACGTCGTCGGCCGCATTGTGTCCGTAGCAGCCGGCGCCTTCCAGATGCTCCACTATGATACTCTCGGCCGGCAATTTGAGAACCAGCGCCAGATCGGTGCGCAGGAGATAGACGCCCTGGCTGTGGGTCCAGACGTGGACGCGGTCGCCATTCCACTGTGCCATGGCGCAGGAGGGCGCGATCGAGGCGTGAGCGATATAGGGGCGGGTATATCGCCGTTGAAGGGTCCGCTTCTTGGCACCGGGCGACGATGCTGTTCGCTTATCGATGATCGTTGTTTCCGAGGGTTCGGCCTTCAGGAATGCAGCTAAATCGCTTTCATCGGGCAGGGGCTCACCGTCGGTCCAGACCGCCCCTTTGCGTAAGGCTTGCAGCGCTGCCTCCGCGCCATGCTCGGTTTCGCAGACGACGCCCGCGAAACTGCCATCGCGCACCACCGCGACGAAGCCGGCCATCGCGCGGACGCTGTCGTCTTTTAGCCCGGTGAGTTTCACGCGCGCGTTCTGCGGCCGCAACACGCGGCCGTGCAGCATTTCCGGCAGTGCCCAATCGTGAATGAAGCGCGGTCGCGCGAATACCTTGTCGGGGATGTCGATCCGCTGCACCGAGTTTCCGGCGAGGGCGCGGCGTGTGGGCGGCTTCGGTCTCACATCGGGCGTCGCGTCGCGATCGAGCGAGACTTCTTCCGCAAGCTCCCAATAGCTCGTCGTGAGATTGCCCGGCCCGGAAATGGTGCCGTCCTCGACACCGAGCGAGGCGATGTCGACACCCAACCGTTCCGATGCCAGTTGAAGAAAGATCTGGCGTACCTCGGCGCAGGCATGCCGCATCGCGCGTCCCGATTGTTGCACGGAGAGGCTGCCTGAAGTCACGCCCTCGTTGGGGCTGACAGCGGTCGACGCGCGGATCATCTGCACGCGGGAAATATCGATGTCGAGTTCGTCGGCGGCGATCTGGGCCAGCGCCGTTACGATACCTTGCCCGATCTCCACCTTGCCCGGCGAGACCGTCACCTGTCCCTGCGGCGAAAATTTCAACCAGGATGACAGGTTCGGGTTTGCCGCGAGATTCACCGGCAATTTGGGCGAGGACGGGCTCGGCGCTGGCTGGTTCATTCCGCCGCCATCTCGTCGGCTGCGCGCAGCACCGCCCGCACCATGCGATTATGCGAGCCGCAACGGCAAAGGTTACCGTCGAGCGCCTCCTTCACCTCGCGGCTGGTGGGCGCGGGATTTCGTTTCAGCAGCGCGGCCGCGCTGATGAGAATTCCGGAGACGCAATAACCGCATTGCAGCGCCTGCTCGGCGATAAAGGCCCGTTGCAGCGGATGCGGTCGCTCAGCCGTTCCCAAGCCCTCGATGGTCGTGATGTCCTTGTCCGCCACCGACCACAGCGGCGTATCGCAGGCCGCCACGGCGTGGTCGCCGAGCATGACGTTGCAGGCGCCGCATTCACCCGCGCCGCAGCCGAAATGCGATCCGGTCATGCCGAGCTGCCCGCGCAAAATGTCCAGCAGCGACCGATCGGGATCAGCGTCGACATCCGTCTCGACGCCATTAAGGCGAAATCGAACGCTTGGCATCGGGCGAACACCCTGGCTGGCGGTTGTTATTGCGGCTTGTCGAATTTCTTGACGACCTCAGCCCACTTCACAATATCGCCGCGCAGGAATTTGTCGAACTCTTCCGGCGTCATCGCCATGGGAACCGCGCCCTGCTGGGTCCAGAGCTTGACGATATCCGGCCGTTTCACCGCGGCGTTCACGGCGATATTGATCTTGTCGATGACCGCCTTTGGCGTTCCTGCCGGCGCCATCAATCCCAGCCAGATGGTCGCCTCATAGCCGGCAACGCCGGCCTCGATCGTCGTCGGCACGTTGGGCAGCACCGTGGAGCGCGTCTTGCCGGTGGTCGCCAGCGCGCGTACTTGATTCTCCGCGACATTGGGCGCCATCGTCGGAACGGCGTCGATCATCATCTGCACCTGGCCGCCAATCACGCCGCTACGCGCCTCGCCGCTGTTGCGGTAGGGCACATGCACGAGATCAACGCCGGCCATGGTTTTGAACAGCTCGCCGGCCATGTGATACGGCGTGCCCTGGCCGGACGACGCATAATTCAGCTTGCCGGATTGCGATTTGGCTAGCGCGATGAATTCCTGCAGCGTCTTCGCCTGGACCGTAGGGTGAACCACGACTACGAGGTCAGAGTAGTTGACCGGTGCAATCGGCGCGAGATCACGCATCAGCTCATATTTGCGCTGCGGCACCAG
This sequence comes from Bradyrhizobium sp. AUGA SZCCT0169, assembly GCF_018130085.1. Taxonomy (NCBI): domain Bacteria; kingdom Pseudomonadati; phylum Pseudomonadota; class Alphaproteobacteria; order Hyphomicrobiales; family Nitrobacteraceae; genus Bradyrhizobium; species Bradyrhizobium sp. AUGA SZCCT0169. Next base: position 54,783 of record NZ_JAFCMC010000019.1, read on the forward strand.
GGACTCATTGGCGGTCTGGGTGTTCGACATCATCAGCAACGTGTAACCATCAGGCGGTGACTTGGCCGCCTCGACCGTGCCGATGACGCCGCCGGCGCCGGTACGATTTTCGATCACGAAGGGCTGGCCGAAGCTTTCCTGCAGGATACTGCCGATCTGGCGGGCGGTGACGTCGGCAGGGCCACCGGCGCCGAACGGGACGATCACCCGGACTGGCCTTGAGGGATAGTCCTGCGCCAGGCCTGTTGTCCCAAGAACGGTCTGTGCCGCGAAAAGCGTTGCCGCCAGGGCAAGCGCCAATCTCAAGCGGATCATTTCAACCTCCCGAACCCAGCCTTGTTCTGCTTGGCCTGTTGCCGGCCCAATCTGGCTTCAGGGAAGTCTAGCGATCCGCGCGGTGACCGCCAGTACCTTCAGATGCGACATTCGTCGCGCTGCTGGTTTGTTTGAACCCATTGATCCCCAGCCCCTTTCGGAAGTGCCTCGTCCTATTTGACGTTCCTATTTGACGTTTTGCATCAATCAAGCCGCAACCATCTGCATCATCGACGCAACGCTGGCGTGGCCAACGCAAATAGAATCATTGAGAGTGGGAAACTGATTGCTGATCCAGAACACCCCGTCGCGAGGAGCGTGACATGAAGTTCTTCCCCTGCATGGCTGTTGCTGCCCTACTGCTCGCCAGCAGTAGCGCCGTCACCAATGCCCAGACCCTTCCGGCCTATATGGCGCCGATCTCGGGTAAATCGGCTGCAACCGTCTCGGATATCGCGACCAGGGATATGCTGGCGCTCAACACCGGCATGTTCGAGCTTTATGGCAATGCAGCAAAGATCTTCCAAAAGAACATCCTGGACAAGCATCCGGTGATTCTCGCCCTGTTCTCGGGCGCCGGCGGTCGGATGATCCTGTACCGGCCGGGGATGGCGCCAATGGATGCGCCGCAGGTGCCGATCGTCTATCAACTGCTGAAATCGGTCGGCCACAGCACGATGGCGCTGGCCCAGGTCGTCGGCCCCTATGTCGACAACCCCGATGACAAATCCTGGCGCGGGGCGATGCTGGCCTATCGCAGCCGCATGCAATCGGCGCTCGATGGCCTCGACGCCACACCGATGGAACCCGGTTGGCGCGACAACAATCGGACCATCCTGCAGAACAACCTCGCGTTCATGGACGAGTGCGTCGCCAAGGGCGTCGTGCCGTTCGCCGCGCTCGAAGCCTTCGGCAAGAAGCAGGCGCCGTATCTGGCGAAGAACGTGGCTTGGGCGGCGCAGACACAAGTCGGGCACTGGATGACGGTGCTGGCGGACTGGAAGAAGCAACTCGGCGCCGACTGGGACAAGACCTATGCCGCGAGCAACACAATCTATGTGGCTCGCCAGAACAACGTTCTGTTCAGCATCCTGGCGCAATTCTTCGGTCCTGACGCGATCAACAGCCGCTTGCTGCTGATCGAGACGGTTTCGTTCACGACGACGCCGGCGGACATGCTGGAATCCTTGACCCGCATCATTGCGGATCGCTCGGTCGGTTCGCTGTTCTTTGGCAACTATCATCTGATGGACTACGAGCTGATGGGGGGCGACGCGCGTGTCGCGATCGTTGCGGAAACCGGCAAGCGCGGCATGACGCCGTTCCTGCCGCCCGTCGTTCCGTTCGGCTCCAAGCAATGGCCGACATTGGTGACAACCGGGCCGGGTCCCGCGTCGATCGCCGATCTGAAGTAGTTCCGATAGTGTTGACCGACAGGTAGGAACATGCGGCCTTCGCGGCGCGAATTTGTGAAATGGGTGTCGGCGAGCGGCATCGCGCTCAGCCTGTCACGTCTGGGGTCGGCGGAAGCGGCCGGGTTGCCCCCTCGTGCCTCACTCCCGGGACGCGAGGGCTGGAACCCGGCGGCCAATGGTGCTGGCCGCATCGACGGCGTCGCCAAAGTCACCGGCGCGAAACTCTACGCGTCTGATTTCCGCGCGTCCGATCTGCCGGGCTGGCCGCAAAGCACCTCGCACGCGATCCTGGTTCGCGCGCCAGACGCCACGCATGTCTATGTCGGAATGGATCTCGCGCGGCTGAGCGGCGCGCTCAAGCCGTCGGTGGTCGTGACCGCTGATGACCTCGACAGGATCGGCACGCGCGTTCCGGCATTCTACACCGGCGACCTGTTCTGTCCGGTCGGCAAGACGCCGATCTATCTGGGACAACCGGTCGCGCTTTTGATCTTCGAGACGTTTGACGCCTTCGACCGGGCGCGGCTGGCGTTGCGAGACGGGACCTTCGTCAAGTTCGGCGAAGAGACCGGCCCGGTCGCGATACCAAGCTACGGTGCCTATCGGTTCACGCGGGTGGCCGGCCCAACGCCCGATGCGCCCGATGTCTATTCGCCGATCCAGGCGGGCTGGGTCAGCCCGGGACGCTCCCAGATCTCGCCACTCCCGGTGTGGTCGCCGCTCGCAAAGGACACGCCGGCGCCGTACTCCAAGGCCGCGGTCCATGGCGAACAAATTCGAAGCGAACTCGCAGCGAAAAATTCCAATCTGCTGATGCTGGATCGCGAGTTCGAAACCCAATCCGTCGATCCGATGTTTCTCGAGCCGGAAGCCGGCATCGCCTGGTACAACAACAAAAGCGAAAGCCTGGAACTCGTCCTTGGCGTGCAGTCTCCCTACGAGGCAGCTGAAGCGATTGAGCATATGCTCGGCAAGGCGAGCGCGCCGTTCAAGCCGGCGCGCATCAATGCCCAGTTCACCTATGTCGGTGGTGGCTTCGGCGGCCGCGACCACACCCCGTTCGTCCTCTATGTGGCGCTGGCGGCGATGTTCTTTCCCGGCCGTCCAGTCCGGCTCGCACAGGATCGCTATCAACAGTTTCAGGGCGGCATCAAACGCCATCCCTTCAAGATGCGATCCCGGATCGGGGTCGACCGGAGCACCGGCAAGATCACGGCCTTCGCCGCCGACCATGTGCTCGATGGCGGTGGCCTTGCGAACTTTTCTGTCAACGTGGCAACCGTTGCCGCGACTGCAGCGATCGGCATCTACGACATTCCCAAAGTCGATGTGACCACGGTTGTGGTGCATTCCCGTGGCGTCACGGCCGGGTCGATGCGCGGTTACGGCACGCTGCAGAGTATGACCGCGCTGGAAGTGCTGATCGACGAAGTCGCAGCTGCCTTGCCGCTCGATCCGATTGAATTCCGGCGCCGCAACGCGCTCAAGCCCGACGGCCGGACCATGTGCGGCAATCGCTACAGCGTCTCGGTCCGCACCACGGAAATGCTCGACAAGCTCGAGAAGCATCCGATCTGGCAGCAGCGCGCGCAGCAGAAGGCGGCAGCGCGGCCTGGCACCCTCGTTGGCACCGGGCTCGCCTGTGTGACCAAGGACTACGGCGCCGGCGCCGACTGTTCGCTGGGGCGTGTCGAACTCTCGCCCGAAGGCCGGATTACGATCTATTGCGACCATGTCGAGATGGGCAATGGTATTGGCACGGCGCTGGCTAACCGGGTCGCGATCCATCTCGGCATAGTCGCCGACGAAGTTTCGGTGGCACGCGTCGATAGCTATGATGTCCTCGGGCTGGTCACGTCGGGCGATCCCTACACGATGGATCAGAAGACGCAGGATCGGGCAGAGAAAGACCCGCGCTGGGTGCCCGCGATCAGTACGGCGACCAGCGCCTCGGTCGGCGCGCATGTTGGAACCCATTCGGCGGCCGAGGCGGCGCGTGTCATCTTCCGCTTCGGCCTGTGGCCGGCGGCGCTTGAATTGTGGAACATCGCTCCGACCGACCCGCGCGCCAAGGATTGGGCGAAGGCGCAATGGAAAGACGGGCAGCTTGTTATGTCCGGTCTTGCCGCGCTGCCCTTGCCGGCACTGGCCGCGAAGGCGCATGCACGCAATCTGGTTACTGGCGCCATGGCGCACAGCTTCTCCCGCTGGGAGTGGTCGCGTGCGCGCTTTCCGTTTAACGGCGAACAATATCGCGCCGAGATCGATGCGCTGGCGGTACGGAAGGGTAACGGCAAGTTCGCCCGGATCGATCGGGTTAGCGTCAGATTCCCGCCAGCCGTCAACAACCAGAGCGGCAATACCTATACCTCGATGTGCGGAACGCTGGTCCGCGTCGAGATTGAGCGCGCGACTGGTGTGCTGCGTATCGCCAAGGCCTACAACGTATTTGAATGCGGCCGCGCGTTGGTGCCCGAAGTGGTGCTGGGCCAGGCGCAAGGCGGCTTTGCGATGGGCGTTGGTTACGCGTTGCTGGAGAACCTGCCACCCTACGAGGGTGGTCCCGGCAACGGCCAGTGGAATCTCGGGCAGTATCTTGTGGCGCGCGGATCGGATTTGCCGCTGCATGACCTCGAAACCGAGATATTGCCGCCGCTGACGCCGGACGAGCCGCCGAAGGGCATGGCGGAAGTCGTGATGGTTCCGGTGGTGCCGGCGATCCTGAACGCCATCTTCGACGCCACCGGCCGCCGTTTCCAATCCCTGCCGGTGACCGCCGGCCTGCTCAAGGGAGTGCTCGCGTGACCAAATTGAGCATCACCATCAATGGCCGCGCGCACGGCCCAACAGATGTTCGCGACGATCTTTCGATGAACGATTTCCTGCGCGAGTATCTCGGGATGACCGGCACCAAGTTCGGCTGCGGCGCTGCGCAGTGCCTGAGCTGCGCCGTCATCATCGACAACCTCGATGGAACGAGTTTTACCAGCCCGACCTGCGTCGTTTCGGCAGTGAGTTTCGACGGCAAGGCTATTCGTACCGTCGAGGGACATGCGAAGAATGGCGAGCTTACGACGCTGCAGAAGGCGTTTGTCGAACACTTCGCGTTCCAGTGCGGCTATTGCACCGCCGGTTTCCTGAACGAGGGACAGGTGCTGCTGGAGCGTCTGGCGAAGGCGCCGGTCGCGCGCGCGGAACTCGAAAAAACCATTGCGGAAGCACTCGACGGACACATCTGCCGCTGCACCGGCTATGTCAAATATCATGAGGCTGTACGTGACGTGATCCTCGCGGATTCCAAGCGCTATCTTGTGGCGACCCAATGACCGGACGCGAGGACCAGGCGACATGAAATCGACACTGCGGTTTCAGCTTTTCGTCTCTATCGCCACCGTAGCGACGAACATGCTTGCGGGCTACGCGGTTTCCGAAACCGCGCCCCAGCACCTTGCCAGCCCCGAGAGCTTCGCATCCATTGCCGATACGAACGCGCGATCGGCGGCGATGTTCACTGAACTCGGCAAAGTGCTCACCCATCCGCGCTGCACCAATTGCCATCCGGCCACTGACCGTCCGCGGCAAGGCGATGAGAGCCGCCTGCATCAGCCACCAGTCGCGCGCGGCATCGATGGCCACGGCCTTCCGGCGATGCGCTGCTCGATTTGCCATCAGAATGCGAACTTTGAGCCCGGTCGCATGCCGGGTCACCCGGAATGGCACCTCGCGCCGCGCGAAATGGCATGGGAGGGCAAGACGGTTGCCGAGATTTGTACGCAGCTCAAGGATCCCGCGCGCAACGGCGGTCGCAAGCCCGAGGATCTGATCGATCACATCGGCGCAGATACGCTCGTCGGCTGGGCCTGGTCTCCGGGCGTTGGCCGCAGCCCCGCGCCCGGTACGCAAAAACAGGCCGGCGCGCTGGTCGAGGCCTGGGTGAAGTCGGGCGCGGCCTGTCCCGCACAGTGATCGCGGCAGCTACACCCTTGAAAGCGGACTCGTTATGCTCACTTCGAGTTCTTCCGCTGTTGACCCGAAGCTAACCTTCGAAGCTATCTATAAAACACTTCTAAAAAATCGCGACATCGACCGACCGCCGGACCTGCGGACCGAGCGGATGTAAAACTAAGCATCGGTCATGACGCGCCGGGCGCCTCAAAGTTTAAAACCGATTTAACGTTGATCCCGCATGCTCGCCGCAGGCCGAGAGGAGGCGACATGCGCAGGTATCCTTATCAGCGCCTTCTGCAGTTTGACCTGACGCTGCTCGAGCAGCTTCGCTACAGCATGTTGCACCGTCCCCTGTTGGATGCTGCAGAGATGGCTTGATCGCCTGTGGCATTCGAAGCTTATCTGGCGATGGATCGGCGAGCCGCTGCGTGACCGGAAGTATTCGCCATGGGCTGGTTTTTCGGCCGATACGCGCACGCCAATCGTGACAGATCCTAACCAGTTCGAGTGCCACACGCGACATAGCGTTGCTGTGGTCTACTGGAATTGCTCCCGGGGCACGGCGCCGAGCCCCCTTCGGGCGAAAAATGCACTGCTGCCCGAACGCGAGGGATGGTTCAGAGCAGGACTGTGCCTTGGTGGCGGCGCAAGGGCAGCGGCGACAAGATTTGGATCATGGGAGACGTCGACATTCGAGCGGACGATGTCGTGTTTGTCGATCGCGCCTCGCAGGACCTCAGATACGATCCCCCGGCGGTCGAGATCGGCGCTCAGCTCGAACGCGACCTTGCTCTGCACCGGCCGTTCGTCGAGGCGCTGGCGGACGACAAATTCGCGACCGTCGCCCACCACATGCTGGCCCACCTTGAATGGATGCGGACCGGCACCCGCGAGATCGGCCTGTTCGAGGGGCTCCACCATATGTTCGCGTGCCTTCGCAACAAGGGCGAAGATTATCTCGACTTCAAGTTCGGCGACTATCCGGGAGTCGCGCCGACCAAGGCCGAGGCGGCGCAGCATGTCCTGCGAATGAAGGAGATGATGCGGTCGTTGGGCTGGCGCACCTACACGGCGGACGAGCTCCAGGCGAGGGTGCGCGAGGATTTCCGCGCCCGGCTCGAACGTCGCCTCGAAGCATGGCGGCAGCTTGACGCGTACGAAGCGCGGCCGGCCAGCAGCCATGATGTGCTCGCAAAGACCCCGCTCATCTCAGACATGCTGCTGTATGAGGGTGACGATCCGGAGTGGCTCGCTGAGCTACGGGGCGAGGAGCGGCTGGCAGCGTCCGCGCAATTTGTCCAACGACTGAAGAACCTCGCAAACAGCGGCCGCCCGCCGAATTGCGGTTCTCAGGAAAAAATGTCTGCGTTTGGCACTAAACGGCGGTTCTCCAATGTCTGCTTTTCTGCCGCTTCTGGGGCTAAGCGGACATGGCGACTTATGAGTGCTCGGCCTAGCCGGTTGGCTGCTCTTGACGCAAGCCGCACTATTGCGCCGCGCGCCGGGCGTGCATTTGCCAAAATTGGGGGATGATGAAGAAGTGTCACTGATGTGCCCGACGTGTCAATCGTAGCTCTCTGGGGTGTCCGGTGCCGGTTATTCTCTTACTTTGCAAAGGGTTGTTTTCTTTGCATGGGGTTGTTTTCGCGATTTTGTGTTTCGGGCCCCTGCGGTGTGCGCCGATAGCGCATCGAAGGCGCGTGAACGCGCTGGCGGAGGCACCGCGCTCGACGCGAAAGGGGGGCCTCGACGCCTGATGCATGGCTTATTTGCTGTTTTCGCTGGTGTGCCCGCCGATAAAGCTACTCGGCGACGGCGGATTTTAATGTTACCTATCGGCGCATGAACGAGCATGCCAAGGTCGACATCCGCCACTCCACCTGTCCGCATGATTGCCCATCGGCCTGCGCGCTCGATATCGAGGTGATCGACGGCCGCAGCATCGGCCGGGTGCGCGGTTCCAAGCAGCAGACCTACACCGCCGGCGTCGTCTGCGCCAAGGTCGCCCGCTATGCCGAGCGCATCCATCATCCCGACAGGCTGCTGCATCCGATGCGCCGCACGGGACCCAAGGGCTCCGGTCAGTTCGCGCGGATATCATGGGACGAGGCGCTCAACGAAATCGCCGCGCGTTTCGATCAGGCCGAGAAGGAGTTCGGTGCCCAATCGGTGTGGCCGTATTATTACGCCGGCACGATGGGCCTGGTGATGCGTGACGGCATCAACCGCCTTGCCAATGTGAAGAAATATTCCCGGTTCTATTCCACGATTTGCGCGAACGTCGCCCGTATCGGATTTGCCATCGGCACCGGCAAGATCGCCGGCGTCGATCCGCGCGAAATGGGCGTGTCCGACCTTGTCGTGATCTGGGGCACCAATCCCGTGAACACCCAGGTCAACGTGATGACGCATGCGATGCGTGCCCGCAAGGAGCGCGGCGCCAAGATCGCGGCGATCGATGTCTACAACAACGACACCATGAAGCAGGCCGACATCAAGATCCTGCTTAAGCCCGGCACGGACGGCGCGTTCGCCTGCGGCGTCATGCACGTGTTGTTCCGGGAAGGTTACGCCGATCGCGAATATATGGATCGCTACACCGATTGCCCGAATGAACTGGAAGCGCACCTTGCGACCCGTACGCCGGAGTGGGCATCGTCCATCTCGGGCGTGCCGGTCGAGGAGATCGAGGCGTTCGCCCGCCTGGTCGGTCAGACCAAGCGTTCGTTCTTTCGGCTCGGCTATGGCTTTACCCGGAGCCGCAACGGTGCGGCGCAGATGCATGCGGCGTTGTGTATCCCGGCGGTAACCGGCGCCTGGCAACATGAGGGCGGTGGCGCGTTCTTCAACAATTTTGCGATCTGGAAGTTCGATGAATCCATCATCGAGGGCCACGACGCGCTCGACCGTACCACCCGCTGGCTCGACCAGTCGCAGATCGGACGTATCCTGACCGGCGACGCGGAAGCCTTGAAGGGCGGACCGCCGGTCAAGGCGATGCTGATCCAGAACACCAACCCGATGACGGTGGCGCCGGAGCAGGCGCTGGTGCACCAGGGGTTTGCGCGCGACGACCTGTTCATGGTGGTGCATGAGCAGTTCATGACCGAGACGGCTAACATGGCTGACATCGTGCTGCCGGCGACCATGTTCATGGAGCACGATGATCTCTACTACGGTGGCGGCCATCAGCATATTTCGGTCGGCGCCAAGCTGATCGATCCGCCCGGCGAGTGCCGTTCGAACCACGAGGTGTTGCAGGGCCTCGGCAGTCGGCTCAACGCGGTGCATCCCGGGTTTACGATGTCGCCGCGCGAACTGATCGACGCGACGCTGCAGAAGAGCGGCCATGGCGATATCGCGGCTCTGGAGGCGGATCTGTGGCGCGACCTCCAGCCAGATTTCCGCACCTCGCATTACCTCGACGGTTTTGCGCATGCGGACAAGAAGTTTCACTTCAAGGCCGACTGGGCGAACCCTCCTTTCGGCAACGCCGGTTTGGGGCCGTGGGCGCAGATGCCATCGCTGCCGGACCACTGGACCATTATCGAGGAAGCGGATGAGGCCCATCCGTTCCGTCTCGCCACCAGTCCCGCGCGCAGCTTCCTCAACACCAGCTTCAACGAAACGCCATCTTCGATCGCGCGCGAGGGCAAGCCCTCGGTGATGATGCATCCCGACGATGCGGCGGTGCTTGGACTCACCGACGGAGAGGTCGTCACCCTGGGCAATGTCAGGGGCGAGACCAATTTGACGGTAAAGCTGTTCGACGGGGTGCGGCGAGGCGTCCTGATCGCGGAATCCATCCAGCCGAACAAGGCCCATATCGGCGGTCGTGGTATCAACATGCTGACCGGAGCCGAGGCGGTTGCGCCCGTGGGGGGCGCGGCGTTCCATGACAACAAGGTCTGGGTGAAGAAGGCCGCACCCGCGGCCTAAATCCCGCTTGCAGTTTCCTGCCATCCTGCCGCAAATGTTCGCCAATCCATGGCAAACAGGGCGAGCGGAACAATGACCGACAACAGCAGCGTAATACGCGAGAAGCGCGGACAGGCGTTCTGGATTACCATCCACCGGCCGGACAAGCGCAACGCCATCAATGCCGACGTGGTCGCCGGTATTGCGAAGGGCTATCGCGACGCCCATGACGACAAGGAAGTGCGCGTCATCGTGCTGACGGGGGCGGGCGAGAAGGCGTTTTGCGCCGGCGCCGACCTGCAGAACAGCGGCGCCGCCTTCGCGATGGATTTTTCCAGGCCGAATGTCGACTACGCCGATTTGTTGCGATTGTCGCAGAACGCCACCAAGCCCGCGATTGCGCGGGTAGGGGGCGTTTGCATGGCCGGCGGCATGGGCCTGCTGTGCATGACGGATATGGCGGTGGCCGCCGATCACGTGATCTTCGGGCTGCCCGAAGTGAAGGTCGGCGTGTTTCCGATGCAGGTGATGAGCCTGTTGCAATCGATGGCGCCGCCGCGCCTCGTCAATGAGTGGGCACTGACGGGCGAACCGTTCGATGCCAAGACGGCTCAGGCCGCCGGGCTGCTGAATTACGTGGTGCCGTCAGCCGAGCTCGACGCCAAGGTCGAATGGCTGATCAGCCGTATCGTCGACAAATCGCCGACCGCGATCCGGCGCGGCAAATATGCCATGCGCGCCATCGCTTCGATGTCGTTCGACGAAAGCATCGCCTACACCGAAAGCCAGATTGCCTTGCTGGCCATGACGGAAGACGCCAAGGAAGGTCTCAAGGCGTTCGGCGAGAAGCGCAAACCCTCATGGCCGGGGCGGTAAGCTTCTCGGCTATCTGCACGACCGCTGATCGTGGAGTGAGTGTCAGTCAGCGCTATCGCGCTCCGAACGGTACGGAGGCGCGTGCGCGATAGGTCCAGAGGCCGAAACTGCCTCCGATGCCGCTACGCTCACCCCCGATCGCAACCTGTGCTCCGTTGTTGAACTTTGCAGCCAGCCCGCCAATTGCGCGCGCCGACCAGCCATCGAACACATTGATGACAGGAATTGCGGGCACGGCCGCAACCAGCGTCAGATTATCCGAATTGAAATAGTAATCGCTGTAGACTCCTACATAGGGGACCAGTGTGGCTGTCGATATCCAGGCCACGGGATAGGACAGCTTCACGCCGCCACTGGCGCGGCCGATTGCGAAGTTGCGATCACTCAGCAGGGTACCAAGCGTATCTCTGTAGGCATTCTGGTGCTCCCACAATGCATAGATCCGCGCGGAGGGCTCGATCTGCAGGCCCCAACTTTGGTAAGTGCCGGTCAGTCCACTGGAGAGCAGCCAGCGTTGTCCGCCAAATTGACCGGAGGCAGTGCCCGCGCTGCCGTCATAGCCGATGCCGGAATAGGCGAACGCCGCGTCGAAGCGAATGTTTGGCGCAAGCATCCATCCCAGGTACGAACCAACCGTCCAACCATCGCCTTTCAACCGTCCCTGTAGCGCGTCGGATCGATAATCGAAGGTCTCGTAGCCACCGAGCACGCCGATCAGGAAGTTCGGCGTCAGCTTGCGGGTAACGCCTGCCAGCAGGTTGACTTGATCACCTGAGAGCAATGAGGCACCGGTCACCACGCCCAATCCACCGGTCCCCCAACGATCCAGATGGGCGCCGCGGACTTCCGCCCAGCCATACCAATCCCGCTGTTCGACCCGACGCGGTGGTGCCTTGGCATAACCGCCGGCATAGGCCAGCGCGCCGAAGGCATCGTTCTCGCGATCCCGTTGTTCCGGTGCAAAGCTGCGCGCCGTCCCTAACGAGCCGCTGAATGGATCCGCGGCATGCGCGATGGTATCCGGCTTTCCGTCCGGGTCAGCCGCGAAATTGAAGCGAACGCCTGCACCACTGACAGTGGCGGGCGGACCACCGCCGCCAAAACCCTCCGATATGGCGCTGTCGACCGCGCCCGATATCGCCGAACCGGAATTCTGCGCGACCACCTTGGTGGCCATCGCTTGCAACGCCTGCAATTTGGCGCTGTCGGCCGTGCCGCCGACCGCCTGAGTCAAAGCCGCCGACGTACTCGCGGTAAAGCTTCCTGCACCAGCGTAGGCGGCGGTGATGCTGTGGTTTCCCTGCGCAAGGTTCGCGGTCGTGAAAGTTGCGACGCCTCCTGCGAGTGCGCCGTTACCGATCACGGCGCCGCCGTCGAGAAAGTTCACCGTTCCTGTCGGTGTGCCGCCGGTACCACTGACGGTAGCGGTGAAGGTGACGGGTTGGCCGACGGCGGATGGATTGAGCGATGAGGTCACTGTCGTCGTCGTTGCAGCCGCTACGGCCTGGCAGACGACGGCAATGGTTATGTTGGCGGCTGCGGTCTCGCCGACGCCCGATTGTGCGAACACTTCGGTGCCGTTCGCGGTCAGGCTCAGTGTCGTTCCATTGGCAATCGAATTGCCGTTCACTGCCGCGGCGCCCAGCCTCAGGACCAGCGAATTTGGCGTATTGAGAGAAGCAGCATTGCCCGGATTAGTAACGGTCAATGTCAACTTTTCGCCGGCTGAAAAAGCAGCATTGACGGGCGGACTATTGACGGTGCCGCCCGGAGTTTTCGCAAAATTGAGCGTGCCACCGTTTACGGCATCACATCCTGCTGAAGCGAGCGCGGCTGCCGGCGCCAAAAGGCTCGCGCATAACCCGAGCGCCAGCGCCCAAGCGGCATTCGAACTCCCAAGCCGCCGCTCGGAGCGGCGCGCATTCCCCATTCCCAGCACGTCAGCCCCCAAACCCATCGTAGGAAATTGCTAAAATATGAGTTGATGGTATCGGAGTCGGAACCCCGATCAATGCGACCAGGGCAGGTTTTGACAATCGCTTCAGGCATGTTGCGCCTAGGCAACAGATATCGAGCGCGCTTTGAGAAGTCGCTTCCTGGACGCCTCATTCGTTGATGGTGTTCGGCCTGTGACGGCCTGCACTATCCGGCGTTAGCCTTAAGCCCCGCAGCTTCAATACCCGCGACGGCGCAAACCTCGTCATTGTCCGAGGTGTCGCCGCTGACACCGACGGCGCCAAGCAGAACACCGCCGTCCTGGATCAGCACTCCGCCGGGCACCGGAACGAGACGGCCTTGTGCCATGGTGTTTATCGCGCTGACGAAATAGGCCTGCTCCTGCGCGCGCTGGAACAGCGCGCGTGAGCCCATGCCCAGCGCCAATGCGCCATAGGCTTTGCCGTGGGCGATTTCGGCCCGCATCAGGCTGGTGCCGTCCTGCGCCGCGGTGACTTTAACGCAACCGCGGGCATCGAGAATGGTGATGACCAGCGGCTTCAGTTTTTTCTCGACGCCTTTGGCAAGGGCGGCATCAAGAACCTTGCGCGCGATGTCGAGGGTGAGTTCAGCCATGGGTCGGTTCCTTTGCATGAGAGGAGAGAGGTGAATTGGACTTTGCGCGGTCGAGGCTCATCGCCAGAACACGCGCGACGTGAAGGGCTGATCGCCCGCTGCCATCCTTGATCTGATGCCGGCACGAGGTGCCGTCGGCGACGATTAGTGTGGTCTGGTCGGCGCCGCGGACGGCCGGCAGCAGTGAGAGCTCGGCCATTTCCATCGATGCCTGGTAGGTGTCGGCACCATAGCCGAAGGCGCCGGCCATGCCGCAGCAACTGGACTCGATGATCTCGACGTTCAGGTCGGGCACGAGGCGAAGCGCTTTTTCGACCGGCTTGAATGCGCCAAATGATTTCTGATGGCAGTGGCCGTGAACCAGCGCCTTGGCAGGCATCGAACCAAGCGGCAGCCGCAGACGGCCGGCCTCCGCCTCGCGAACCAGGAATTCCTCGAACAGCAGCGCATGCGCGCCGATGCTCTTGGCGTCGTTATCGGAGCGCAAGGAAAGCAGCTCATCGCGCAGCGTCAGGAGACAACTCGGCTCGAGGCCGACGATCGGTACGCCGCGCGCGGCGAACGGCGCGTAGGTTGCGACTAGCCGGTCCAATTCGGCTCGCGCTTGGTCGACCAGACCAGCAGAGAGGAAGGTGCGCCCGCAGCACAGCGGCCTGACGCGATCGGCTGGTTTTGGAATGTGGACGCGGTATCCGCCTTCAACCAGCACGCGTAGCGCGGCATCGAGATTTTCCCGCTCATAGGCACGGTTGAACGTATCGGCGAACAGCACGACTTCGCGGCCACTCTCCGGCCCAAAGGCCTCCGCATCGGCTCGGAATACATCGCGCCGGAATGCGGGCAGGGCGCGTTGCGCGCTGATGCCGGCGAATTTTTCAAACAGCTTGCGCAGCAGCGGACTGCCGTTGCGCCAGTTGGCGAGTGGGGCGAGGCGGGACGCGAGGCCGGCATAGTGGGGCAGATATCCAACCAGCCGGTCGCGCAGCGATAGGCCGTGTGTTGCCGCGCGTGCCGCCAGCACCTCGATCTTCATCTTGGCCATGTCCACGCCGGTCGGGCATTCGTGGCGGCAGGCCTTGCAGGAGACGCAGAGTTTCAGCGTGTCCATCATCTCGTCGGATGCCAGCGCGTTCGGTCCGAGTTGACCGGATATCGCCAGCCGCAGCGTATTGGCGCGGCCGCGGGTGACGTCCTTCTCGTTGCGGGTCGCACGGTAGGACGGACACATCACGCCGCCTTCGAGCTTCCGGCAGGCGCCGTTGTTGTTGCACATCTCGACGGCGCCCTGGAAACCGCCGCCGGCGCCGGGATAGGCCGACCAATCGAGCGCTGTTTTCAGTTCGCCGATACGATAATCCGGCGGATAGCGAAACAGCGAGCGGTCGTCCATTTTGGGCGGATCGACGATCTTGCCGGGATTGAGGACATTGTCCGGGTCGAAGCGCTGCTTGACCTCTCTGAAATCGGCAACGATGCGTGAACCGAACATCGCTTCATGGAATTCGGAGCGGACCAGGCCGTCACCGTGCTCGCCGGAATGCGAGCCCTTGTATTCGCGCACCATCTCGAAGGTCTCTTCGGCGATGGCGCGCATCGCCTTGACATCCTTCTCCAGCTTCAGATTGAGCACGGGACGCACATGCAGGCAGCCTTCGGAGGCATGCGCATACATGGTGCCGCGGGTGCCGTGCCTTTCAAAAATGCCGTTGAGGCGTTCGGTATAGTCGGCAAGATGCGGCAGCGGCACCGCGCAATCCTCGACAAAGGAGACCGGCTTGCCCTCCTGCTTCATCGACATCATCACGTTGAGACCTGCGGCGCGGAACTCGGCGATGCCGGTCTGTAGCGCGGGTTCTGTGATTTCAACCACGCCGCCCCATTTGCGCTGCGGCTTGTCCCAACCGAAGCCGAGATCGGCCATCAGTTCGACGAGCTGTTTCAGGCAGCGCTGGTTTTCAGCCTGATCTTCCTCGGCGAATTCCAGGATGAGCACCGCATCGGGATCTCCCCGCACGGCGGTGCTGATGATCGGCTGGAACATCGCGATCTCGCGGCCCAGCGCGATCATGGTGCGGTCGACCAGTTCCACGGCAATCGGGCGCAGCTTCACCAGATGCTGGGCCGCGTCCATCGCCTCATAGAAGCTGCCGAAATGACAGACGCCCAGCACCTTGTTGCGGATAACAGGCCATAGCTTGAGCTCGACCTGCGTGGTGAAGGCGAGCGTGCCTTCGGAGCCGACCAGCAGGTGCGCCATGTTATTCGCCGCGTTGCGCGGTACTAGCGCATCGAGATTGTACCCGCCGACGCGCCGCTGCACCTTCGGAAATCGTTCGGCGATCTCGGCTGCCTCGCGCGTGCCGAGATCGAGCATGTCGCGGAACAGCGCAAGCCCGCTATCGGATGAATTCACGCCCGCGAGATCGCGCTGCACTTCGCCGAAATGCAGCCGCGTGCCGTCAGCCAGCGCCGCATCCATCGACCGCGTATTGTCGCGCATGGTGCCGTAGCGCAGCGATCGTCCGCCGCAGGAATTGTTGCCGGCCATGCCGCCGATGGTGGCGCGCGACGCCGTCGAGACGTCGATCGGAAACCACAGCCCGTGCTTCTTGAGCTGGCGGTTGAGGTCGTCGAGCACGATGCCGGGTTCGACAACGCAGGTGCGATTTTCGACATCGAGCGAGAGGACACGGTTCAGATGCTTGGAAAAGTCGACGACGATTCCCTCATTGACGGTCTGGCCGCATTGCGAGGTGCCGCCGCCGCGGGGGGTGACGATTCGGCCAGCGTCCCCTGCGATGGCCAGCGTCCGCAACGCCTCGTCCATGGTCCGGGGGACCACCACGCCAAGGGGCATCATCTGGTAGAACGAGGCGTCAGTCGCGTAGCGACCGCGGTTGAACGCGTCGAAGAAGACGTCGCCGGTAATCTCGCGAGCAAGACGCACGGCGAGGGCGCTGTTTTCAGCCGAATTTTGTGACTTTTCGGCCCCTGTTGCCGCCATTGCCTTGGTCTCGTGAGTGAACGTCAGTGTCTTGCCTGCCGGGGTCCGCCTTGGCAAGGCAAAGCCCTGCTTCTTGGGCATTGACGGGCCCCGCCGGGCGGGGGACAAGCCCGCCGAATGGTGATATTCGAGCGGCTCGTGAAGCCAATACTCGTAAGACAAGACCGGGAAGGACGCCCCATGACTGTGCACTCTGGACGGCATTTTCTGCAGATTCCGGGACCGACCAACGTGCCGGACCGGGTTCTGCGCGCCATGGACATGCCAACCATGGATCACCGGGGTCCCGAATTCGCCGAGATCGGCCACGCGGTGCTGGCGGCCATGCAGCGGGTGTTCCGCACCAAACAGCCGGTGATCATCTACCCGTCGTCGGGCACCGGTGCCTGGGAGGCCGCCCTCGTCAACACGCTGCAGCCCGGCGACAAGGTACTGATGGCCGAGACCGGGCAGTTCGCCGTGCTGTGGCGCGGTATTGCCGAGAAGTTCAAGCTCGAAGTGGATTTCCTGCCCGGTGACTGGCGTCATGGCGCCGACCTTGAGCAGATCGAGGCGAAGCTGTCGGCCGACAAGGCGCACAAGATCAAGGCCGTATGCGTGGTTCACAACGAGACCTCGACGGCCTGCGTCACCTATCCGCTCGAAGTCCGCAAGGTTCTCGACCGCGTCAAGCATCCGGCGCTGCTGATGGTCGACACCATTTCCGGTCTCGGCTCACTGGAATATGAGCACGACGCCTGGGGCATCGACGTGTCGGTTGCGGGATCGCAGAAGGGTCTGATGCTGCCGCCGGGTCTCGGTTTCAACGCGGTGTCGGAAAAGGCGCTCGCGGCCGCGAAGGCCAATCCGGCGATGCGTTCCTATTGGGACTGGCAGGAAGTCATCGCAATCAACAAGGCGGGCACCTGGCCCTATACGCCGGCAACCAATCTGCTGTTCGGGCTTCGCGAAGCGATCAAGATGCTCGAAGAAGAAGGACTGGAAAATGTGTTCGCGCGCCACAAGCGCCACAGTGCCGCGACGCGCGCGGCCATCAAGGCTTGGGGCCTGGAAACGCAGTGCCAGGAACAGGGCGCACACTCGCCGGCGCTGACCGGCGTGGTGATGCCGGAAGGCCATGACGCCGACCATTTCCGCAAAGTGGTGTTGGAAAACTTCGACATGTCGCTCGGCACCGGCCTCAACAAGATCAAGGGCAAGGTGTTCCGGATAGGCCATATCGGCCACTTCAACGACCTGATGCTGATGGGCACGCTCTCGGGTGTCGAGATGGGTCTCGATCTCGCCAAGGTGCCGCACCGTGGCGGGGGCGTGCTGGCGGCGATGGAAGTGCTCAAGGGTCGCGATGTCGTTTCCAAGCCAAAGGTCGCCGTCGCCTGAACCGGTCTCGACCCAATAACGAAAAGAACGGAAAGAACTGTGATGAACGCACCGGTCGCTGCAACTGAAGACCTGCTCTATTCCGTCGAGGACGGTATCGCCCGGCTGACGTTCAACCGGCCGCAGGCGCGCAACGCGCTGACCTTTGCAATGTACGAGCAGATGGCGGCGATCTGCGAGAGCGTCAACCAGGACCGCTCGATCAAGGCCATGATCCTGACCGGCACGGGAGAAAAGGCGTTCGCATCGGGTACCGACATTTCGCAGTTCCGTGCCTTCAAGACCGCGGAGGACGCACTCGAATATGAGGAGCGGATCGATCGCGTGCTGGGTACATTAGAGAAGGTCCGGGTGCCGACGATTGCGGCCATCGCTGGTGCCTGCACCGGCGGCGGCGCCGGGATTGCCGCCTGCTGCGATATCCGGATCGGCACCGCAACGACGCGCATCGGCTTTCCCATCGCGCGCACGCTGGGCAACTGCCTGTCGATGTCCAACATCAGCCGGGTTGTTGCGTTGGTCGGGCCGGCGCGGACCAAGGACCTGATTTTTACAGCGCGGCTGATCGAGGCCCCGGAGGCGCTGTCGCTCGGTCTGCTCAACGAAGTGGTGCCTGACGTTCCGACGCTGCAGCGCCGCGCCGATGAAACCGCCAAGCTCGTCGCGAGTCATGCGCCGATCACGATGGAAACCGCCAAGGAAGCGGTGCTCCGTATTCGCCGCACGCTGTCGCGCGAGGAGGGCCGGGATCTGATCCTGCGCGCCTATATGAGCGAGGATTTTCGCGAAGGAATGGATGCGTTCCTCAACAAGCGAACGCCGAACTGGAAGGGCAAATAGGCTTGGTTCGGGTTGGTCACGATCGGGGTTTCGTATCGCCCACGACGTACTTTGCTTTGCTCATGCGAAAGTAATAGGCAGTGTGGGGCGGTTCGACTTGAACTGGCGCAGTTAAATCCGCACAATGGTTCTGTGTATGCTATCGTTTCTATAATTAAGACAAAGACATAGGGAAGAAAAACGTGGGACAGATTCTCAAAGCCACGGCCGCCCTGGCGGCCATGATCGTCAGCGCGCCGGCGTTCGCTGCCTGGGAGCCGACCAAACCGGTTGAAATCGTAGTCGCAGCAGGTGCCGGCGGCGCGTCCGACCAGATGGCTCGCATGATGCAGGCGGCGATCCAGAAGAATAATTTGATGAAGCAGCCGATGGTGGTCTCGCTCAAGGGCGGAGCGTCCGGTGCCGAAGCGTTGATGTACATGAAGTCCAGTGACGGCGACCCCAACAAGGTGCTGATCGCCTACTCGCTAATCTACATGCTGCCATTGTCGGCGAAGATTCCCTTCAATTGGCGCGATCTCACACCGGTGTCGGTGGTCGCGCTCGATCAGTTTGTGTTGTGGGACAATGCCGCCGGACCGAAAACCGTGAAGGAATTCGTTGCCGCCGCCAAGGCTGCGAGTTCGCCGTTCAAGATGGGCGGGACAGGCTCCAAGCGCGAGGATCACGTGCTCACCGTGTTCATGGAGCAGAGGACCGGCGCGAAGTTCTCCTATCTGCCCTACAAATCCGGTGGCGAAGCCGCGACGCAGCTGGTCGGCAACCACACCGAATCCAACGTCAACAACCCGTCCGAAAATCTCGAGGTCTGGCGGGCCGGCCAGGTCCGCGCACTGTGCGTGTTCGACAAGGAGCGGATCGCCTACAAGACCAAGGTCACCGAGACGCAATCCTGGAACGACATCCCGACATGCAAGGAAGAAGGGCTCGACGTGCAGTATCTGATGCTGCGTGCGATGTTCCTGCCGGGCAAGGTCACGCCGGATCAACAGGCGTTCTATGTCGACCTGTTCCAGAAGGTGACACAGACCGCCGAGTACAAGGAATACATGGAAAAGCAGGCGCTGAAGCCGATCTTCCTAACCGGCAAGGACATGGTGAAGTTCCTCGAGGAGGATGACAAGCTCAACACCTCGCTGATGAACGAAGCCGGTTTCGTGGCGAAGTAAGCCGGCCCTAGCGCGTTATTTTCCGGCAGCACCGTATCCAGCGATCCTGCCGAGTACGTTCTTGATCTCTGCTTTGGGAAGCAACCGCGGTGTGCCGATCTGAAGGCAGCCGTGATATTGCCGCGCCAGCGCTTCGACCTCCACCGCAAGCCACATTGCCTTCGACAGCGAAGGTCCGACGGCGATCATGCCGTGATGCTCCAGCAGGCAGGCCAGGCGGTCCTCGAGTGCCCGCACGGCGTGTTCCGACAGCTCCTGTGTGCCGAACGTCGCATAGGGCGCGCAGCGGATGGTGTCGCCGCCGGCGACCGCGATCATGTAATGGATCGGCGGGATTTCCAGACCCATGATCGCGAGGATCGTCGAAAAGGGTGGGTGCGCATGCACCACCGCGTTGACCTCGGGCCGTGCCCTGAGAATGTCGAGGTGAAACCGCCACTCGCTCGACGGTCGCTGCGCGGCGTCGAATGAACCATCCAGATCCATGAACACGATCTGCTCCGGCTGCATCGTTTCATAGGGCACGCTGGTCGGTGTGATCAGCAGGCCGGCGTCATGCCGCAGGCTGATGTTCCCGGACGTGCCTTGATTAATGCCAAGCGCATTCATGCTGCGGCAGGCGTCGATGATTGACTGACGCTTTTTCCGCTCGCTGGTGGCCGACATCCACTTTCTCCTGATCGCTGCGGCGTGGCGCCATCACATCACAAGCCCTGTCAGAGGGCCTTTGCAGTGGGGCGAACAATGGTTGATTATTGCGCCGCAGTATAGTCGAACATCCAAGGGTGCTGGGAACAAGCCGGAGCGGTCGCTCCGGGAAACATTCTGGGAGCAATCATGACGAATGCCGTGCTTGGCATTATCGGCGGATCCGGTATTTACGATCTGCCGGGGTTGGAAAATGTCCGCGACGAGGCAATCGTAAGCCCCTGGGGCGAGGCTTCTGCGCCCGTCAGGCACGGTGTCATCGCCGGGCTGCCGATCGTATTTCTACCTCGGCATGGCAAAGGGCACGTTCTGTCGCCTTCGGACATCAACTACCGCGCCAATATCGACGTCCTGAAACGGGCAGGGGTTACCGACCTGATTTCGCTCTCGGCCTGTGGTTCGTTCCGGGAGGATCTGCCACCCGGCACATTCGTGCTCGTCGATCAGTTCGTGGACCGCACCCACAAGCGCGAAAGTTCATTCTTCGGCAAAGGCTGCGTTGCCCATGTCTCGATGGCTCATCCGGTCTCGCCGCGCCTATTGGTGCATTTGGCGGAGGCCGCCAAGGCCGAGGACATCGTGGCCGTGCAAGGCGGCACCTATGTCTGTATGGAGGGCCCTCAGTTCTCCAGCCTTGCCGAGAGCCTGACCTACAAGACGCAGGGCTGTTCGGTGATCGGGATGACCAACATGCCCGAAGCCAAGCTCGCCCGTGAGGCCGAGATCTGTTACGCCAGCGTGGCGATGGTTACCGATTTCGATTGCTGGCATCCCCAGCACGACGCCGTGACGGTTCAGGATATCATTCGCGTGCTGAACTCGAATGCCGAAAAGGCCAAGGGCCTGGTCGCGCGTCTTGCCAGGGATTTCCCGCGCGAGCACGAACCGTGTCCGATCGGCTCGGATCGGGCCCTCGATACCGCGCTGATCACGGCGCCGGAAGCGCGAGATCCCAAATTGCTTAGCAAGCTCGACGCGGTGGCCGGCAGGGTGCTGCGCTCATGAAAGTCGATGGCCAGCATTTTCGCAGCATCTGGCTCGAGCCCGATGGATGGTCGATCGGGGCGATCGACCAGCGGCGGCTGCCGCATGATTTCGTCGTCGCGCGGATGACGAGTGCGGCGGACGCCGGCGAAGCCATCCGTTCCATGCTGGTGCGCGGCGCGCCGCTGATCGGCGCAACCGCCGCTTATGGCATGGCGCTGGCTATGCGCGCCGATGCCTCCGATGCCGCGCTTGACCTTGCCTACAAGATGCTGATCGCGACCCGGCCGACGGCCATCAACCTGAAATGGGCGCTCGATGAAATGCACGGGATGCTGCGGCCCTTGCCGCCGTCAGGACGTGTCGCGGCAGCCTACAAGCGTGCCACTGAAATCGCGGAGGAGGACGTCGCGATCAATCAGGGCATAGGACAGCACGGTTTGGCGCTGATCGAAGCGATTGCCGCGACCAAGCCGGGAGAGACGGTCAACATTCTGACGCACTGCAACGCTGGATGGCTGGCGACGGTCGATTTCGGTACCGCGACGGCTCCGATCTACCTCGCGCATGATCGTGGCCTGAAGGTCCATGTTTGGGTCGACGAAACCCGGCCCCGCAATCAAGGCGCTTCCCTCACGGCGTGGGAACTTGGCCACCATGGTGTCCCGCATACGGTGATCGCCGACAACACCGGTGGCCACCTGATGCAACACCGGATGGTCGATCTGGCCATCGTCGGAACCGACCGGGTGGCCGCCAATGGCGATGTCTGCAACAAGATCGGAACCTACTTGAAGGCGCTCGCCGCGCACGACAACGGCGTGCCGTTCTATGTTGCGCTGCCGTCGCCGACCATCGACTTTAGTATCGACGACGGAATAAAGCAGATTCCGATCGAACAGCGCGCTTCCGATGAAGTCGCGACCATGACCGGCCGCACCACCGATGGGCGTATCGAAACGGTGCGGGTGGTGCCTGCGGGATCGCCGGTCGCCAATTATGCCTTCGACGTCACGCCGGCACGGCTGGTAACCGGGTTGATCACCGAGCGTGGTGTGCTGAGGCCTGAACGTGCTGCACTTGCGAGCACGTTTCCTGATCGGTTCCGATAGCGGTTTGTGGAAGCCGGTTCGCGTAGAGGAAACGCGTCAAGCCAGAGCATTCGCTGAAGTTACATTGACGCGGGCAACGCCAGCACTGTATCCCGTATGCCACGTCAGTTAGCCGGGATAGATCACATCCAATGTCCAATACCGACATCGAAATCGTCGTCGACGATCCGACCGCGCCGGAGATCAATTCACCTGTCGTGACGAGCGTCCGCATCGTCGACGTCGTGGTGTCATTGCTCCTTCTGGCGCTGGCGCTGACGCTCGGGTGGGACAATTGGCGCACCGGCGCCGCCTGGGACTCCACCGGCCCGCAGGCCGGTTATTTTCCGTTCTATCTTTCGGTGATCCTCGGTGGTGCCAGCCTTTATGGTCTTGTCACCGCTTTCCTGTCGCGCAAGGAAGCCGCCGAGACTTTCGTCACGCGGGCCCAGCTTCGCCGCGTCATGGCCGTGTTCGTGCCGACGCTGCTGTTCTGTCTGGCCATGCAATTTCTCGGACTCTATGTCGCGAGCTTCCTGCTGATCTCCACCTTCATGCGCGTGGTCGGCAAGATCGCCTTGTGGAAATCGCTGCTGACCGCCTTCGTGTTCACCGCTGTGATGTTTGTGACCTTCGACATCGCGTTTGACGTCATCATGCCAAAGGGCCCGCTCGAAGCGGCCCTCGGCCGATAGTAGATCGCAGGTAGTTTGATGGAAGCCTTCGGTCTACTCATGCACGGCTTTGCCGTCCTGCTGACATGGAAGACGCTCGTCCTGATGATGGTCGGGCTGGTGCTCGGCATTTTTGTCGGCGTGCTGCCCGGACTTGGCGGGCCGAACGGTGTGGCGATCCTGCTGCCTTTGACCTTCACGATGGATCCGACCTCGGCCATCGTGATGCTGTCCTGCATTTATTGGGGTGCGCTGTTCGGCGGCGCCATCACGTCGATCCTGTTCAACATTCCCGGCGAGGCCTGGTCGGTCGCGACCACCTTCGATGGTTATCCAATGGCGCAGCAGGGCAGGGCTGCGGAGGCGCTGACTGCGGCGTTTACTTCCTCGTTCATCGGTTCGCTGGTGGCGGTGCTGTTGATCACGTTTCTGGCGCCGATGATCTCGTCCTTTGCGCTGAAGTTCGGCCCGCCTGAATTCTTCGCGGTCTATCTGCTCACCTTCTGCTCCTTTGTGGGGCTTGGCCGCGAGGCCAAGCACAAGACTGTCATTTCGATGTCGCTCGGTCTGCTGCTCGCCGGCGTTGGAATGGACACGGTGTCCGGCCAGTTGCGCATGACCTTTGGTTCGACTGACCTCTTGCGCGGCATTAATTTTCTGGTCGCGGTGATTGGCCTGTTCGGCATCAGCGAGATCCTGCTGACGATGGAAGAGCGCCTCGCGTTGCGCGGACACGCCGCCGGGATCAGTCTGCGCGTCGTGTTGTCGGTCTGGAGAGACCTGCCGAAATATTGGGTGACGCTGTTTCGTTCGTCGTTCATCGGCTGCTGGCTCGGCATTACGCCGGGTGGCGCGATTGCAGCCTCGTTCATGGGCTACAATCTTGCCAAGCGTTTTTCCAAGGAGCCGGACGGTTTCGGCAAGGGCCGCATCGAAGGTGTGTTTGCGCCGGAAACGGCAGCGCATGCCTCGGGCACCGCAGCACTGCTGCCGATGCTGGCGCTCGGTATTCCCGGCTCCGGCACTGCGGCCATCCTGCTCGGCGGCTTGATGGTGTGGGGCCTCAACCCCGGGCCTTTGTTGTTCGTCGAACACAAGGACTTCGTCTGGGGCCTGATTGCCTCGATGTATCTCGGCAACGTGGTCGGTCTTGTGCTGGTGCTGACGACGGTGCCGATCTTTGCCTCGATCCTGCGGGTGCCGTTCGCAGCGGTCGCGCCGATGATTGTGGTGTCCTGCGCGATCGGTGCCTATGCCATCCAGAATGCGATGTTCGACATCTGGCTGATGCTTGGCTTCGGCGTCGTCGGCTACGTGTTCAAGAAGATCGGAATTCCGC
Organism: Bradyrhizobium sp. AUGA SZCCT0169; assembly: GCF_018130085.1. NCBI lineage: Bacteria > Pseudomonadati > Pseudomonadota > Alphaproteobacteria > Hyphomicrobiales > Nitrobacteraceae > Bradyrhizobium > Bradyrhizobium sp. AUGA SZCCT0169. The sequence continues at coordinate 79,015 of NZ_JAFCMC010000019.1, forward strand.
TCGCACCGTTCACGTTGGCGCTGGTACTTGGTAACCGCGCCGAGGATGCGTTCCGCCTGTCGATGATCGGATCCGGCGGCGACATGAAGGTGTTCTGGTCGAACGGCTTGGTTGGCTCGATTACAACACTGGCGATCGTTCTCCTGTTCTGGCCTGTCCTCGACAAGGTATTTGGGAGCGTCACCCGGCTGATGAGAACGGCAAAAAGCCCCGCTTAGTCATAATCTTTGGGGCGGATTCAGCGTTTGTTCACCGTGCCCTGCGCCGGTTCCTCAATGGAACTCGATTATGTCGGCTTGTTGCTGACGGGTAACAGGCTACGGGCACATCTCGCTGTATGGTGGGTTCCAAGTTCAATTTCAGATTTTGGGAATCCCGATGAATCGCATTCTGATTGCAAGCGCCGCGATTGTTTCGCTGCTCACGACAAGCGCATTCGCTGCCGACCTGGCCCCGCGGCCGTACACCAAGGCTCCCGTGATCGTCGATCCCGGCTACAACTGGACTGGGTTCTATCTCGGTCTCAATGGCGGCTACAGCTGGGGCAGGGCGCGTAACACGTTCGAACCGGGTGCACCGCTTGGGATCACCACGTTTGGGCAGAATGTCGATGGCGGTCTCGGTGGCGCGCAGATCGGTTATAATTGGCAGCTGGATCGCACCTGGGTGGTCGGACTTGAAGCTGACATCCAGGGCACGGGGGAACGCGGAGGATCGCGTGATCAACTCGGATCGATCCGAGTCGGCAACATAGGTGCAACCTTGTTCGCCGACACCACCACGAGCTTGCCTTGGTTTGCAACCTTCAGGGCCCGTGGCGGCGTCCTCGTTGACCCGAGTTTGTTGCTGTACGCGACAGGCGGTCTGGCGGTTGGTGAGGTCAAGGCGGCGACGACGCCTACCGGGGTCTTCCAGCTGTTCGACGGCAACAGCAACGTCACCATCGGCGCACCGTTCACGGTCACCGGGGCCACGGTGTCCGGCAGTGAGACGCGTGTGGGTTGGACAGTCGGAGCCGGTCTTGAGAAGAAATTGGCCAGGAACTGGTCGGCGAAGCTCGAATATCTCTATATGGACTTCGGCTCGAAGACCTACTTCGGCGGAACGGCAAACCAGACCACAGTCAAGTTCCATGACCATGTTGCCCGCGTCGGCATCAACTACCAGTTCACGGCCGCTCCCGTCGTCGCCAAGTACTGAGCGACAGAACGCCAGGAATTACAAAAGCCCCGATTTTCCGGGGCTTTTTCGTGTGGTGAGTTCCAGGCGTTCTGATGCCGCTCAGACCACCTTGCGTTGCCTGAGATCGGCGATCTCTTCCTTGCCGAAACCGAATTCGGTAAGCACTTCTTCGGTCTGTTCACCGAACTCCGGCGGACGTGCCGCCATGCTGCTTGGCGTCCGCGACAAAGTTATCGGCTGGCCGACCAGTTGGATGTGCCTGTTTTCGTCGTTGGGCACGTGCTGCGCGATGCCGAGATGCTTGACCTGGTCGTCATCGAACATCTGGTCAATCGAGTAGATTGGGCCACAGGGCACGCCGGCGGCGTTGAGTTCGCTGACCCAAGTCTCGGTGGATTTCTTCTCGGTGAGCTTCCCAATGGCGGCATTAAGCGCGTCGCGGTTCTTCGAGCGGGCGGGAGAGGTGGCGTAGTCGGGGTTGGTGAGGAGTTCAGGTGCGCCGATCGCCTGCGCGCAGCGCTCCCAGATCCGCCCGCCGGTGGTGGCGATATTGATATAGCCGTCGGACGTCTTGAAGACGCCGGTCGGAATGCTCGTCGGATGGTTGTTGCCGGCCTGTTTGGCCACGTCCTTTTCCATCAGCCAGCGTGCGGCCTGGAAATCCAGCATGAATATCTGAGCCTGCAGCAGCGAGGTCTGCACCCACTGGCCTTCGCCGGAGACATCGCGTTCGAGCAGCGCCGTGAGGATGCCAAGGGCACAGAATAGCCCGGCAGTGAGGTCGGCCACGGGAATGCCGACCCGCATCGGGCCCTCGCCGGGGGCGCCGGTAACCGACATCAGCCCGCCCATGCCCTGGGCGATCTGATCGAAGCCCGGCCGCTTGTGATAGGGGCCATCCTGCCCGAACCCGGAGATGCTGCCATAGACGATCCGCGGGTTGATCTTGCGCAGGCTCTCGTAATCGATGCCGAGCTTGGCTTTGACATCGGGCCGGAAGTTCTCGACCACGACGTCCGCCTTCTCGGCAAGGCGCTTGAACACCTCGAGGCCCTTCGGATCCTTCAGGTTGAGCGTCATGGCCCGCTTGTTGCGGTGCAAATTCTGGAAGTCCGAGCCCTGGCGTGGACCACCCGGCTGTTCGCCGGCCGCATCCTCCAGCAGCGCGTCGATCTTGATGACGTTGGCGCCCCAGTCGGCGAGCTGCCGTACGCAGGTCGGCCCCGAACGGACGCGGGTCAGGTCGAGCACGGTGAAACGGGAAAGGGCCTGCGAGGCGCGCGGGGAGGGCATCAAGGGGTCTCCAGCCAACAATTAGTCCAGCTCAAATTATCGGGGAAATCCATGGGCTTGTCATGCCATCATCGCGGATGGCATCGACGCCGGGATGCATGGCATGCCGCTGCTGGCGCATGATGGGTTGCGTTGCGTCCGGGGCACGAGACAAAATGGTCCGTCGTGACGCCCCACCCAACCTCATCCCACTCTAGCGCGATAGTAGCCGCAAATCGGCTCGCGCTTTCGCTGCCAGGGGATCGTCGGGGTGCCTTGCGATGAAGAGTTCCAGCGACTGAACCGTGTTCAGCCGCCGTGCCATCTGATATTCTTCCTCTACCGCTCGCTTGGGATCACGTGCGAGCGGCATGGTGTTTTCGGCAGCCGCTTCAGGCTTTCCATCCGAAGCGATCGCTTTGGTCATGGAGAAATGACCTTTCTGGGACAAACTGCTCAAATCCGGCAGAATTGTTGCCGTCAATAAAGATATCGTAAACGCTAAAGAGGTTGTTAGCCCCGCTGGCGAGGCTTTTTTGCGCAGCACTCTGGGCATCGTTGATCCCGCGGTCCGATCGGCGGTTCCGATCATCGGAACCTGACCCGATAGTTTTGGCATCGCATTGTAACGTAATCGAAACCTGAAGCACTCAAAGTCACCAAACGAATGTCTAATTGTCTGGAATGAACCCTCACGCACCAGACGAAGCAGGATATCCCGGAGATTCATTTGGCAACGGCAGTAGGGATTACCCGAACCAATAACCCGGAAATTGACGGCCTGCTGGGCGGCACAAAGTGGTCCGGCACGATCTCCTATAGCTTTCCAGATTCACCGAGCGACTACTCCGCCGGCTATTACGGCAATGGCGAGCCGAACACGTCCGGCTTCTCGTCGGCGCCGGCTGCGATGCAGCAAGCAATCAACTACGCGATTGGGTTGATCGCCAGCTATACCAACGCCAGCTTTTCGTACGCGGGAACGAACGGATCGGACATCGCGATCGCGCAATCCCCTGCTGCTAATCCGACTTCCTACGCCTATTACCCTGCCAACGTACCGGCCGGCGGCGATATCTGGTTCGGAAACGCGTATAATTATTCTCTGGCCGCGCTCGGCAACTACTATTTCGCCACAGCCTTGCATGAACTCGGCCACGCCCTTGGCCTCAAGCACAGCCAGGAAACCGGAGGTGTCGCCAACGTCGCGGTGCCGGCCGCCCATGACCATTCCGAATATACCGTCATGAGCTATCGCAGCTATGCCGGTGCGCCGCTCACGGGATACACCGCCGAATACTACGGGTATTCGCAGACCTATATGGCCAACGATATTCTGGCCCTGCAAGCGCTTTACGGCGCGAACTTCTCCACCCGCAGTGAAAACACGGTCTACACCTGGAGCCCGACGACTGGACAGACGTTCATCAACGGCGTTGCGCAGTTGGCGCCCGGGAACGGCGCCGGCGGTTCGGCGAACCGTGTCTTCGAGACGATCTGGGACGGCAACGGTGTCGATACCTATGACCTGTCGAATTACGCGACGGCCGTAACGGTCAATCTCAATCCTGGTGCATCCTCGATCACGTCGAACACGCAGCTCGCGTATCTCGGAAACGGGCATTATGCGGCCGGAAATATCTACAACGCCTATTTGTTCAACGGCGATGCGCGATCTTATATCGACAATGCCATTGGTGGTTCGGGAAATGACGCCATCACCGGCAATGTGATCGCCAATACGTTGAATGGCGGCGGCGGCAACGATACGCTGATCGGCGGAGCGGGCAACGATACCATCGTGGGCGGTTCCGGCACTGACGTTGCTGTATTCTCAGCTGCCCGCAGCAACTACCTGATTGCCTATAACTCAGCCACGCAGACGTTCACGGTTGTCGACCAGCGTTCCTCCGGTCAATTCGATGGCGCGGATAGCCTTTCCGGCGTGGAGAACTTTCAGTTTTCAGACGGAACGTTTGCGAGCACGACATTCCTGGGCCCTCCAACGGTTATTGAGGCGCTTGGGGCAACCAGTCTGGTCCAGATTTCCTCTTTCTACTTTCTTCAGAGCAACAGCAGCGGGGTCGGACCTGAGCTGTATTGTTACGGAGCGCCGGTCACCGCCGGTCAGTTCGGCGCCTGGACGCCGATCGGAACAGAGCAGACGGCGAGCGGCTATCAGGTTGTCCTGAAAAACGGGACGGCTGACAGCTACATCGTCTGGAGTGTCGACAGCAACGGCAACTACCTCACCAACACCGCGCCTGCATCGGGGACGAGCTCCGGCATTGTTTCGCTGGAAATGAGCTTCCAGCAGGATCTCAACGGCGACGGCACGATCGGTGTTCCCATCGCGTCCGGGACAGCCATCGAGTCCTTCGGATCCACCAAGCTGGTTCAGGTCGGCAGCAACTATTATCTCGCCAGCGTCAGCAGCAATTCCGGCCCCGAGCTGTATTGTTATGGAGCGCCGGTTGTCGTGGGCCAGTTCGGGGCCTGGACACCGATCGGGACTGAGCAGGCGGCCAGCGGCTATCAGGTTGTCTTGAAAAATGGGACGGCTGACAGCTACATCGTCTGGAGTGTCGACCGCAACGGCAACTACATCACCAACACCGCGCCTGCATCGGGGACGAGCTCCGGCATTGTTTCGCTGGAAATGAGCTTCCAGCAGGATCTCAACGGCGACGGCACGCTGGGCATTCCCATCGTGTCCGGAACAGCCATCGAATCCTTCGGATCGACCAAGCTGGTTCAGGTCGGCAGCAATTATTATCTCGCCAGCGTGAGCAGCAACACCGGCCCCGAGCTGAAATGCGACGGCTCGCCGGTAGTCGTAGGCCAGTTCGGGGCCTGGACACCGATCGGAACAGAGCAGACGGCCAGCGGCTATCAGGTTGTCTTGAAAAACGGGACGACTGACAGCTACATCGTCTGGAGTGTCGACAGCAACGGCAACTACATCACCAACACCGCGCCTGCATCGGGGACGAGCTCAACCATCGAGACGCTTGAAACGAGCTTCCAGCAGGATCTCAACGGCGACGGCGCGCTTGGCATTCCCATCGTATCAGGAACAGCCATCGAATCCTTCGGATCGACCAAGCTGGTTCAGGTCGGCAGCAACTATTATCTCGCCAGTGCCAGTAGCAATTCCGGCCCCGAGCTGAAATGCTACGGGGCACCGGTTGTCGTGGGCCAGTTCGGCGCCTGGACACCGATCGGCACAGAACAGACGGCTAGCGGCTACCAGGTCGTGTTGAAGTACGGGACGGCTGACAGCTACATCGTCTGGAGTGTCGACAGCAACGGCAACTACATCACCAACACCGCGCCTACACCGGGAGCAAGCTCAACCATCAAGTCGCTTGAGGCGAGCTTCCAGCAGGACCTCAGCGGCGACGGTAGCGTAGGAGCTTCTATCGCACCCAGTGCAGATTCATCCCACTATATATCGCAAGTGGCCCCGAATATATCGCAAGTGGCTCCGACTACTACGCCCGGCGCTCATGATGCGTTCCAGTTCCGGGCAGATCTCGGTGAACAGAGTGGAGGAGCTGCTCCGCTCTGGCTGGCTGAATTTTCAGCGTCGGCCAGCCATGCGAACCTCGAGGCGCTTCTTAGGGTTGCGCAGGCAGATTCGTTGCTCCATACGGCGAATGCCAGTCAGGATGCGATGGTCAACGTCTACACCCATGACGACGTAAAGCTCCAGGCGACCGAGCTGCACGCTGGCTTTTTCTTCCAGCATTAGCCAAACCAGCCCAGAACACACCGACCGTTGTTCAGCTTGACGTTCCACTCAGCGCTTGCCATTCCGCCAGGAAATAGGCCGCCCGTCTCCTTGCCCCCTGTTAGGGAGCAGATGGGTTAACCCGGCATTGCCTGGCAAAGAGGGGGCGCCCTGACCAGTGGTATTTCATCTCGATCATCGTACCTGATGCGCCAAAGATGTGCCCGGTACATGCAACCGGACCTAGGCCGGCGGTGAGAGCAAAGGAATGTACGATCGGAAAGGGTAATGACTGCATCGTCCCCGAGGACCCGTACAGAAAATTTGAGTACTTGAAACGCGAAGCCTCTCATGTTGTTATTAACCAAGCCAAGCTTGAGATGAGCTCCCCATCAATGATTAACGGTGCCTTCTTCAGTGCGGCAATTCAGACGTCCGAATAGTCGGGGCGCCACGTTACCCAATCGCGATTCATCAGATGAACCACGGAGTTAAGTTCAAGGTCGATGCAGCAACGTCGAACTTGATGGATGCATTGCGCGGCGTGAGCGCAATGATCGTTGCGTGCGTACACGGATTCCAGGTGTTCATCTTGCCATATTTTGGGGTCGGCTCTCCAAGCCATATCTTGACGAGTCTATTGGCCACTCACGCAGTGACGATGTTTTTCATCGTCAGTGGGTTTATGATATACGTTAGCGCTCTTCGTCACAGAAATGCAGATGGGTCATTTCAATCGGCAGGATTTGCCGAAGCGCGAATACTCAGAATTTATCCGCCACTGATTGCGGCAATTTTCATCACTATCCTGGTTTACTTGACGATCCAACTTCTGGACCTGCACGGCCGGGAGAGCTTTCGGCTTGGGGGCGAATTATTCGTTGCCCGAGAACGCGCGACACTCGAATGGTCGGCGCTTCCCAGCACATTCTTTCTGCTCTATGGAGCGGTTCCGGCGGCTCCACCGCCCATTAATATGGACGGGCCGCTCTGGACCTTAAGCTACGAATGGTGGTTCTACATTCTCATATTTTTGTCGGCGCGACTCTGGAACGGATGGTCATTTTCCACCTTGCTACCGCTCGCCGCCGTGGGTCTGATGCTGCTATATGGTCGCAACGCTTTGTTTCTTTGGTTCTTCCTGATCTGGCTCAGCGGCTTCTGGCTCGGGCACATTTATGTCAAGGGCCATCTATTCACCGATAAGTTTTGGTCAAGGGCAGCGGCCCTGGCCTTTAGTGCCTTGACCATGATGTTCGTCCTGGGGCGCGGGCACTTGGCCAGCGATCTGCTAAATCCTTTCGATACACCTTCTGCGCAGAGGATGATGGTGATTGTGGGTGTCTTTCTTACGCTCGTGGTGTCGATCCTAATACGCTGGGTGACCTCTTCAGGTGTACGGATACCCAAGGCAATCAGCGGATGGGCACGATTTTCCTATACGCTTTATGTCATCCACTATCCGCTACTTCTGCTGAGTTTCAGCTTGCTGCACCCTTTGCTCCATAATCATGGCTGGATGATATCCCTGATCGCAGTGACGGCTGTCCTCCCGCCGATTACCTATATCGCTTCAAAGGTAGCCCTTCTCGTAGAGAACAGGAGACTACTGAGCCATTTGGTGCCTCGTACGCATTGTCTGCAGCAAAAGGCTTGATGCTGTCACGAGGCCTCACCGCGCCGTCCACTCCGCACAGATGAACTTGCAGTCGGATCAGCTGCTGGCTCTTGCAAAGGCACGCCAAACTAATTGGACGAAAATTGGAGTAGACGTCACCAGCCACGTCCGTACGTTCAGTAAATATATTTCAAGACTCACATGGGCTGCATTGCGGCCTGTTAGCCACTCCTGTAGATAGACAGGGTGGGGCAAGTCAAACAATAAGCGACCTCCCGGCTCGGTTCTTCGGCCAAGTGGGCAAGTGCGCTTCTTAATCATTCGCGGCACGACACGTTCCCTGGTCGGTAGGTAGGTGGACCAGCTCCTGATCGACCGACCCATGCGCCGGCCTGAAGATGATATGGCATTGAAAAAAAGTCCGACCGATTTGCTGGGGAACTCTGCCTGGAACGCGATCGCGTTTGTCGTGGCCGTGGCGCTGAACCTGGTCATCCTCCCGTTCGTGGTCTTCCGCCTCGGTGTCGCCGCGTTCGGCATCGCAGGTCTCGTTACCGCATGCGTTGCGCCCGCGCTGGCGTTCAGCAACACGCTGGCATTGTCGACGACGCGGGAACTCGCCTTGCGGCTGGAGCCGTCCAGGCGCGACGATGCGCGACGCCTGTTCGCTACGGCAGTGATGCTGGCATTGGCAATGGGCGGCTCGATCGTGATCCTCCTCGCTTTGGCCGGGGCACCGCTTGCGCGCCTTGGATTTCACCTGAGTGGACCGTACGCGGACGATCTGGGGCTTGCATTTGCGCTGGCCGGTGCCGGATGGCTGTGCCAGTGCCTGTCCGCGGTGTTCCTGGCCTTGTTCACGGCGCGCCAGGACTATCGAAGCGTTGCTTCGATCAGCATCATCAGTACCGTGATTGCAACGGGCTCGATGCTGCTGCTCATCCCGCGCTGGCCTCAGGCCTCGACGTTTCTCGGCTGTCAGGCGCTGGGTTTTGCGACGACCATGCTTCTGGCCTTCGGATGGTCCCGGCGCGTCATAGGCGATTGGATGGCGCGCCCGGCGATCGATCGCGGCGCGCTCGGTAATCTGGTCAAGCTGGGTGGCTGGCAACTGGCCGCACAGGGCGGTGCGCTCATAGCGGCACAGGCGGATCGTTATTTGCTCGGAGCTTTACTGCAGCCGCAGTTCGTCGGCTTCTATACAATTGCGCAGCGGCTGGAGGAGGCCGTGTATATCGGCGTCCTGAAGATCGGTGAAATCCTCTTCCCGTTCTTCAGCGCGCTGCAAAAAGAGACTGACGATCGCAAGGCCGACCTCTTGTTCCGCTCTTCCTGGATCCTCAACGTGCTCGCTTCGAGTGCGCTTGGCGGTCTGATTTCCGTCGCAGGGCCGTTGCTTCATATGTGGACCGGCGCCGAAGTGGCTGCCGAGGCGCAGCGTGTGTTGGTGATGCTGTCGATCGCCGGCGTCCTTGGATCGAGCTCGAACGTGTTTGCTTTCTATCTTCTGGCGCAAGGGCGATCGAGTTCGAATGCCTTGATCGCCTTGCTCACGGGCGTGTTCACGCTGGCGACGAGCGCGATCGCCTTGCCCTATTTCGGATGGCAGGCGGCGGGATGGAGCGCCTGCATCGGCATGATCGCCCAAATTATCACCGTCGTGATCCTGCTGCGCCGGCATTTCAGCCTCACCGGCATGTGGTTGCGTCTGATCCACTTCGTGCTGATGCCGATCGGGATCGGCATCGCAGCCGCACTGGCGTTCCGATATGGCTTCCGCAGCGCGCAACTCGACCAGGCGATTGGCTGGTGGTATGTGGGGGGCCTCTATGTGCTGGTCGCCGGTATCATCTTCGTCGTCGCGGTCGCGGCATCGCAGGCCGGCCCCTACGGCGCGGCCTGCTGGCGGGATCTCCGCGTCATCGCCGGTCGTTTTCTGCTCATCAAGGCGGTCTGACGAATGTGCGGAATTGCAGGCATCGTGAACCTCCGCGGCAACGCGGTCGAACCGGCGGAAATCTCGCGACTGACAAACCTGGTCGCGCATCGCGGGCCCTTTGGCGAGGGAAGCTGGTTCAGCACGAAACGCAATCTGGCGTTCGGCCATCGTCGGCTCGCAATCATCGATCCCGGCGACGGGGGCTATCAGCCGATGGTTTCCGGCGACGGCCGCCATGTGATCGTGTTCAACGGCGAAATTTACAATTTTCTCGAACTGCGGCGCGAGCTCGAGGCGCAGGGGACGATTTTCCGCAGCCAGTCCGACACGGAGGTCATCCTGGCCTCCTGGCAAGCGTGGCAGGAAGGCATGCTGACGCGCTTCAACGGAATGTGGGCGCTGGCGATCTTCGACACCAAGACCGAAGAATTGTTTCTGGCGCGCGACCGCTTCGGCATCAAGCCGCTACTATATGCGCTGACATCGGAGCGCTTTGTCTTTGCATCAGAGCAGCGCGCATTGGTGCGAAGCGGTCTGATCAATGCTTCGCTGGACATCGACGTGGCGCGACGGCTCATGCTCGATGCCTTTGGCGTCGAGGGCAGCGAGCGGACGCTTTGCCAGGAGGTGCGCCGGCTGCAGGGCGGTCACTACATGTGGTTGCGCCGAGGGAGGTTGGAAATCCAGCGCTGGTGGCGGACGGTGGATCACCTGCCGGCAATCCCGAACACCGAAGCAGAACGGGTCGAGCGCTTTCGCGAGATTTTCCAGGATGCAGTTGCGCTGCGAATGCGCAGCGACGTTCCGATCGGGACCTGTCTGTCGGGAGGGTTCGATTCGTCGGCTGTGATCTGCACCATGGCGGCGCACGAAAAAGCCGGCATGGGCCCGCGGGACAGCACCTCGTGGCGCCATGCCTTCGTTGCGACATTTCCCGGCGCCTCGAACGACGAGCGGCCGATGGCCGAGGAGGCCGCGGCCTGGGCGGATGTCGTGCCTGCATTCCTCGAGATCGGGAAGGTCGACGCGCTGAACGAACTCGATCGAATTCTCGACGACAATGATGACGTCTATATTGGACTTCCAAGCGCCGCCTGGTTGATCTATCGGGAACTCAGGCGTCACGACGTGACGGTGTCGCTGGACGGCCATGGCGCGGACGAGCTGATGGGAGCCTATCTTCAGGAGGGACAATCGGGCATGTTCCGGATGCGAAACCTGCTCGCAGGACTTAGCTCCGGTTCGACGCTGGCTGGACGAGGCGCCGATCTGTTGCGGACGCTGATGATCAAGCGCCGGGGGCACTATTTCCTGCGCGGCGGTCTGCGCGACGTTCCGGCCCAGCTTCCGCTGGTCGCCGCCGCCGACGTGCTGCCGCGCGACTGGGGTCCATTGAACCGGCGGCTCTACGGGATGTTTCACAGCACTGTGCTGCCTACCATCCTGCGAAACTTCGACCGGCTGTCGATGGCGCACGGCATCGAGGTCCGGATGCCATTCATGGACTGGCGCCTGGTGACGTACACCATGGCGTTGCCGGAGACGTGCAAATTCTCCGATGGCTATTCCAAAGCGATTGCGCGGCGGGCGATGGCCGACCTGATGCCGGAATCCATCCGGATGGGACGCCGGAAGGTGGGGTTCAATTCGCCGATGCCGGAATGGTTGAACGGGCCTCTCGCCGGCTGGACTGCCAGTCTGCTCGATAAGAAGGTGCCGGCGTTCGTCGAACTGGTGAACGAAGCAGGCCTGCGCAGGACGGTCGGCCGCTTAACATCGTCGAAGACATGGGACTGGGAATCGGTCGGCCGGATTTGGCCGTATCTGAATATGAAATGGACGCTGGCAAGGTTTGCGTGAACGATGCGCTTGTTTCAAAACAGCGGGCTATACCCGTCCTATCTCGCGCACCTGAACCAGCTCGCGGCGGAAGCGTCGAGCTTCGAAGAGCGGCGTCGCATTTTCCTGGATGACCGCTTCGGCGCGCTGCATTTTCTAAAGCCGGTGCTCGATCAAGCTCCCGAGGCATTCTTCACGAATGGCGACGACGAAACACTGCAGCGTTACTGGGCGCGGGAGCAAGGACTTCCTGGTAAGCCGACGCTCGAGGTCATATTGCTCGCCCAGATCGAGCATCACCGGACCGAAGTCTTCTACAATCTCGATCCTGTGCGTTATCCCAGCGCGTTCGTCGGCAAACTGCCCGGCTGTGTCAGGAAAACTTTCTGCTGGCGTGCCGCGCCGTCAGGAAACGCCGATCTGACCGCCTACGGCGCGGTGCTCGGAAACTTTCCGTCAATCCTTGAATCATGGCGCCAGAGGGGTTGCCGAGCAGAACTGTTTTTTCCGGCGCTGGACCCGCTGATGGACGAGTATGGTCACGGCGAGCGTACGATCGACGTGCTTTTTGTGGGCGGCTATTCGCGACATCACACCGCGCGCGCCAAGACGCTCGAGCAGGTGGCGAGGTCGGCGGACACGCGCCGGATCGTCTATTGTCTCGACGCTTCGCGGCTGACGAAGCTCTCCGAAAGCGCAATCGGCGCCTGGCTACCGTTGCAAAGACACCGGCGCCCCGACTCCATCGTCAAGATCGCAAAGCCCCCGGTGTTTGGAAGGCAGTTTTACGAACTGATCGGATCGTCCAAGATCGTGCTTAACGGCGCCATAAACATGGCGGGGACGGATAGGGGAAACATGCGCTGCTTCGAGGCCATGGGGTGCGGTGCGCTGCTGGTGTCCGACGCCGGCGGCTATCCGGATGGAATGGAGCCGGGACTGACGATAGAGACGTACGCGTCGCCGCAGGCGGCGACCGAAATCGTTTCAAGATGTCTGCAAGATTGGCCGAAATCAGCCGAAATGGCAGGACGGGGCAGGAGCCGGGTTAGAGAGGCCTACAGCAAGGCCTCGCAGTGGAAGCGGTTCGGCGATCTCGCCGCGCGGGTCTAGTCGTGCTAGAGCGTCTGCATGGCTGAGGGCCGAGCGGATGATCGGGCGTCGATGATGGGTACGGATAATTCGTTGTGGGCTGCAGCATGCCTCGGGTTGATTGGATGAACATCGACTACTTGATCAGGCGGTTGATTGGGCGCGCTACCTGTCGGCTCGAGCATGATGCCGTGCTCGGCTCCCGAGCAAGGATCAAGAACGCTCTTGGTGACTCCGATAAGATCGTTGTCGGCAGACATAGCCGCATCCTTGGAGAGCTCTTTACGTTTGCACACGGCGGTGCAATCAAGATCGGCGAATGGTGCTACGTCGGTGAGGGGAGTCGGATCTGGTCGGCCTCCTCCATCGTCATCGGAAATCGCGTCCTAATCTCGCACAACGCAAATATTTTTGACAGCCTTACCCATCCGCTTCGGGCGGCCGAACGTCACGAACAGATCAGGGAAATCTTCACCCGCGGCCACCCGCGCGAAATCTCGCTCGGCGAAAGCCCGGTGAAGATCTGCGACGATGCCTGGATTGGCGCCGGCGCAATGGTCTTGCGCGGGGTGACAGTGGGCGCGGGCGGCGTAGTGGCTGCCGGGGCGGTCGTCACCAAGGATGTTCCGGCCTTTTCCATCGTGGCGGGAAATCCGGCGGTGCTTATCAAGGAGATTCCGCCCGATGAAAGGTGAGCGGAGATTAACTACCTGGGAAGATGCCGTGGTCTGGCTGCGCAATCAGCCGGACAAGCGCCAGCTCGTGCTCGACGCGTTCTATGATGACCCTCTGATCGATGCGGCCGAGCGCTATTTTGTCAGCGCCGAATGGCAGGCAGTTTCCAATTTTCTGGAGCATCGGACCGGCAAGGCGCTTGACGTCGGCGCCGGGCGCGGAATTGCGAGCTACGCGCTGGCGCGTAGCGGATTTGCGGTCACCGCACTTGAGCCTGATCCCAGTGCCGTGGTCGGGACAGCGGCGATCCGCCGTCTCGCGGCCGAGGCTCGCCTGCCGATCGAGGTGGTCGAGGAATTTTCCGAACGTCTGCCGTTCGCTGACGGCGCATTCAATGTGGTGTTCGCGCGGGCCGTGCTGCACCATATGCGCGATCTCGACAGCGCATGCCGGGAAATGTTCCGCGTACTTCGCCCCGGCGGAATGCTCATCGCCGTCCGCGAACACGTGATCAGCAAGGAAGCCGACCTCGGCAAATTCCTCGATCAGCATCCCCTGCATCACCTTTATGGCGCCGAGCACGCATATCCTCTCGGTCGATATACCGGCGCGTTAGGAGATGCGGGATTTGCGGACATCGAGGTGCTTGCCCCGCTGAGGAGTCCGATCAATCTGTTTCCCCATACAATCGAGACGCTGCGAGCGGCTGTAGTGGAAAGGTTGGCCCGAACGATTCCGGTCAAGCCGTTTTGGAGTGCCGCACTCGCTTACAGAAGCGTTTTCAGGTCCCTGCTTTCCATGGCTGAGCACTTTGACCATCGGCCCGGCCGGCTCTACTCATTCGTGTGTCACAAGGCACCGGCATGAACGTGTGGGTCACCGGCGCCAATGGCTTCATCGGTCGGCATCTCGTTCGGGTACTGGCTGATCGGGGCTATCGCGTTCACGGCATCGGCCACGGCGCAATCGAAGACGCCGAAAAGCGTCGCACTGGCCTTGAGCATTGGCTGAACGGCGAGATCGATGCGGCCAATCTCAACACGCTGGCAAGCCAGTCCGGACTGCCGTCGACCATTTTTCACCTAGCCGGGGGATCGTCGGTAGGGTTATCGATCGCGCAGCCGTTTGAGGACTTTTCGCGTACCGTTGCGGGTACGGCCAGATTGCTGGAGTGGCTGCGCGGTTCCGCCAGGGATTGCCGCTTGATCGTCGCGTCGAGCGCGGCGGTCTATGGCGCAGGTCATGAGGGTGCGATTGCGGTGGATGCGGCGGTGCTTCCGATGTCGCCCTACGGGCAGCACAAGCTGATGATGGAGCAACTGTGCCGGAGCTATGCCGTCACTTTCGGCTTGCGCAGCACGGTGGTGCGGTTGTTCTCGGTCTACGGGCCGTATCTGCGCAAGCAGTTGCCGTGGGACATCTGCTCCCGCCTGCACGCAGGCGAGCGGAACCTGGTTTTGGGAGGGACGGGCGTGGAGGTGCGTGACTGGACCGATGTCCGCGACGTCGTCCGGCTGTTTGCGCAGATCGGAGGCCGACCGCAGCCAGAGACCTTTCACGTGATTAACGCAGGTTCCGGGTTGGGAACGACGGTGGCGAACATTGCCGCAATGTTGGCGAAGAGCTGGGACGGTGGCATCTCCTTGGAATATTCCGGAGCCGTTCGGGCAGGCGATCCGCCAAGCTTGCTGGCTGACGACGCAACGCTGCGCGCGTTGCGCTTTGACTGGAAGATTCCTGTCGAACAGGGGCTTGCGGATTATGTTTCATGGTTCAGGGAACAGGCCCGTTGACTAGGCGTGTGCCGCTGCGCCTTGCGTTCACGCACATCCCCCGCCAGCTTTGGGCTGGCGGCCACAACTACCAGAGTAACTTGTTTGCGTCGCTGAACCAGTTTCGCCCAGGCGAATTTGCTCCGATTCTGTTTGCCGGGAATCGTGACGACGCTGACCTTTCCTCGCTTGCTGAGATATGGGGCGTCGAAGTTGTGCGATCGGCAGCTTTCGAAGGCCGTTTTGGTTTGGCGAGCGCCCTGGCGCTGGGGCTGGATCAGAAAGCCGTGGCGGAGTTCCGGACGCAGCGTGTCGACGCCGTTTTCGAATCGGCGCGTTTCTTTGGCTGGCGTCTCCCCTATCCCGCAGTCGCCTGGTTTCCAGATCTACAACATCGCAGGCTGCCACACCTCTTTTCCGCCGCCGCGCGATGTCGTCGGGAACTCGGTTTCCGTGCTCAGATCGCCTCGGGGCGGACCATTATGCTGAGTAGCGAGAGCGCGCACCGCGACTTCAAGAGATATTACCCCAAGGCGACAAACAGGATCTGCACAGTTCGTTTCGCGACCCACCCGTCGCCGGCGCTCTTGACCACCAATCCAGCCGAAGTCATTGCGCAGTACCAATTGCCCGAGAAATATTTTTACCTGCCAAATCAATTTTACAGGCACAAGAACCATCAGGTGGTGGTCGATGCGCTGACCGTCCTGAAGCAGCGCGGGGTCGACGTCGTCGTGTGCGCTTCGGGCAGCACCGAGGATCAGCGTGAGCGAGGGTATTTCGACCACGTCATGGCGCAGGTTCGAAGCCGTGGGCTCGAGAAGCGCTTCCTTCATTTGGGAATGATCCCGTTGTCGCATGTGTACGCGCTGTTGCGGGCTTCCACTGCGCTTGTAAACCCATCTCGCTTTGAGGGATGGAGCACGACCGTCGAAGAGGCGAAATCGTTCGGCGTTCCAATGATATTATCGGATCTGGACGTGCATCGCGAACAGACCGCCGGCGCGGCGCGCTATTTCGGAACTGACGATCCCGTTACGCTTGCTGATCATTTCATTGGAGCTTCGCAGGATGCCGAAGTTCTGGTAATTCGAAACCTTGTTCCGCATCAGGACGACCGGGTCGCTGCCTTTGCGGCGGATTTCGCGGATACCGTTCTGCAGACGGTCCAGCTCTTCCAGCAGCGACGTCGCGGGCGTGGCTGAACCAAAGCCCTGGCGCGGAGCCCGCGTTGAGCGCCGGGATACGTATGGCCGTTGGATCGCGATCCGGTAGCCGTAGGACTCGCGATCAATCCGCAGCGGCAGGCTTGGGCGCTTCGGATGGCGCCGTCATGGTGCGCGGCATGAAGTACCAGAGCAGGAACAGCAGCGCCGCGCCGTGGCTGATCAAGACCGTGGTGAGCGGGATATTGAGAAAGGCTTGCGGCAAAACCGCGCCAGAGAGCAAAATGAAGCGTGGCGGCAATCCGGCCGATAGACGATTGCCCAGTGCGATCACGAGCCCGCACGCGAATGCGACGACCGGAGCGAATATCGGGCCGACCGAAGCGACGCCCTCGGTTGCGAACAGCGAAGCGTTGAAGTATCCGCCGATTCCAAACGCTTTGTAGATGACGACCGCGAGCTGCTCCTGGTAGGGGCAGGACACGAACGGCTTCAACAGGCGGATCTGGCAAAAATATGTGACGTCATGTCTGGAGAAAAAGTCGTTGTAATAATCCATCGCCATCGAGGGGATGGCGATCATCCGGAAATTGACGAGCCCGAAATAGGTTATCGTCACATTGTAGTGCAGAAGCTCGTATCGATATAGCAGGAACAGGATCAAGCCGACCGTCATCGGCGCCAGCACCGACATTATGACAGCGGTCCTGGCTTCGAGGAGCCTGCACAAGACGATCATCCCGACGAGCAATGCCGGTGTAAACAGGGCGAGCTTGGTTAATGTGACCGGATAGAACAGCAGCAACAGGATCAGGGCCCCACCGGCACGCCAGAAACATTTGCGCTCCACAAGGCAGGCGAATGCGAACGGCAATAGCGCTGTCGTCATTATCGCGGTCAGATAGTTCAAGATCGCGGGAAATTGAAGTGCTTCGCGGTATGTGTAGATATCGCCGACGGTGACGAATCTGAAATTGTAACTCGCCCCGACAACGATCGTCGCGGCGGCCGCCAAAAGGATAAGGCTCAAAAGCCGATCCAATGCATCTGACGACAGTGTCCAGATCTGACGGACCGGTGAACGGACAAGCAGCAAAGGCAACAGAAATACGATCGCGGATGCCGCAGCGGAAAGCCCGGTCAGTCGGTGGTTATAGTCGAATAGCGAAAAGTAATTGATCCACAGGTAGCCGAGAGCCATCGTGTAAAAGAAAAAACCGATAAAATAACCGAAGCTGAATTCGGCAAAAACAAAAAGCAGCGCGACCAGAGCGAACGCCGCGACGATGACGACGGCGCCAGCCAGGTCGGCAGCGCGAAAGAAAATGTGATACTCCGGATAGATCGTCGCGACGAAAACGAGAGATATGCAGCAGACCAAAATGTGAAGGCAAATCAGGATCAGTCTGAGATGCTCTCCACGCAACGGGTGGCGGCCGGCGATATCTTTGCGCTCACTCAAGCTGTTACGCATCGAAGCTCGGTAGCTCAATTGTCCGGGCCGTACAATCAGGAATCGGCGCGCCGGATCGGATGCCAGGGCAGCGGACGCTGCGCTTTCAGCTCACAATTTCAAAAGCTGTCCGGAAATCTGATATAGCCGGCGCACGAACGCTCGCGGGAGCGTCGGCCTTTCGTTCAGGCTGCGATGTGTTTGCCCGGCGCCTTCCGAAGCGGCGGTGAATAGTCCGCAGACGGGTCGGATGGACGCCAGCCGACAGCGATGAACTTGGATGGATTGGCTACCAGAGGGCGGCCGATCCGTTCCCATATCGCGCCTTGGCCAGCCGTCTTGAAAGAAAATTCGATCCACCTTTCGGGGACGGCCATCAGCCAGGTTCGTTTGCCGCGCCTGGCGCGGTAACGCGCGATGAGGTCTGCAACTGTCACGGGGGTTGGATTGGAGACGATGAACGTCTCGTTGCGCGCGCGGCAGTTGGTCAGCGCCGTTTCGACCGCCGAGTTGAAGTTCTGGATCGAAAGCACGGATCGCCGGGCCGTCAGCGCTCCAAAGGGCAACGGGATCGTCAGCCGCGATATCTTGTGGACGGTTGCGAAGTTTCCCTTTTCGCCCTCGCCGTAGATGACGACCGGACGCAGGATCGTAAACGAAACGCCTGCCGCGCGAACCGCGGCCTCGGCCGCAAGCTTCGACCTGCCATAAGCATTGTTCGGCCGCGGCGCGGCATCCTCGGTCAATGCGCGATCTGAAGAGGAACCGGATTGGGCGGCAATGGACGATACGAAGACCAGGTGATCGATGCCGCACTCGGACGC
Organism: Bradyrhizobium sp. AUGA SZCCT0169; assembly: GCF_018130085.1. NCBI lineage: Bacteria > Pseudomonadati > Pseudomonadota > Alphaproteobacteria > Hyphomicrobiales > Nitrobacteraceae > Bradyrhizobium > Bradyrhizobium sp. AUGA SZCCT0169. The sequence goes on from NZ_JAFCMC010000019.1 coordinate 97,580, forward strand.
CGCACGCGCGAGCGCGCCGGTCGCCAGATGATTGACCCGGTCATACAGGTCGTCATCGGCAAATTTGTGAGCAATTCCGGCAAGATGGACGACGGCATCGCATTTGCGGAGCAATGGTCGCCAATCGAACGGAACGGAAAGGTCGGGCAGCGGGACCGTGACCACGTTCGGACCTTTGAACACAAAGTTCCGCCGGCATGCGGCGGTCACCTTGAAGCCCCGCGCGGCCAGATAAGGCACGAGATGCCGGCCAACGAACCCGTCGGCACCCGTTACCAGCACATGGGCATGGTCACTCATCCGCGCCTCCCCGCCACGAACTGTCTCCCCCACCGTTCCACAACCTAATGAAACATTCCCGGGCGCCTCATGAAGTGAAAGGCACCCATTCCGGGAAGGCTGCCAGTTTAAGAGTGACTGGGTCAAGTATAGTCACGCGAATCGCCTCTGGGCAACCAAGGTTTACGTCGGTATTCTGTTCTCCGGCTGGAGGTCGCCGGCAGCCCGGCCAGCAATGCCTTGATTTACAGGGCGTTCAATTCATATAGAACTCCGTGCTCTGGCCGGTCCCGATCGAACGATGTGGCCGCCGCCGACGAGGGAGTTATCGTGATCAAATTTGGCTTGCTCGGGTGCGGACGCATATCCAAGCGTCATTCCGAGCTGTTGGGCGGCAATCACATCGACGGAGCCAGCCTGGTCGCGGTCTGCGACCCGATCCGGGCGAGGGCCGACGCCATCGCATCGAAGTTCGGAGTTCCCGCTGATTACGACATTAACGAATTTCTGGCGCGGAAGGACATCGACGCGGTCGCCGTGCTGACGCCGAGCGGAATGCATCCAGAGCATGTCATCGCCTGCGCCAAGGCAGGGAAGCACGTCGTCGTCGAAAAGCCGATGGCGCTGCGGCTGCAGGATGCCGACGACATGATCCGTGCCTGCGACGAGGCCGGCGTCAAGCTGTTCATCGTCAAGCAGAACCGCTTCAACGTTCCCGTGGTCAAGGCGCGCGAGGCGCTGGATGCCGGCCGGTTCGGCCGGCTTATTCTGGGTACCGTGCGCGTGCGCTGGTGCAGGGATCAGCAATATTACGACCAGGACGACTGGCGCGGCACCTGGGCCTATGACGGCGGCGTGCTCACCAACCAGGCCAGCCACCACGTCGATATGCTGGAGTGGTTCTTCGGCGATGTCGTGAGCGTTCACGCCCGCGCGGTCACGGCGCTGGCCAAAATCGAAACCGAAGATACCGCGGTCGCCACGCTGAAATTCCGCAACGGCGCGCTCGGGATCATTGAAGCGACCACTGCCGCGCGTCCGACCGATCTCGAAGGTTCGCTCTCGATCCTCGGCGAGAAAGGCACGGTGGAAATCGCAGGCTTCGCCGTCAACCAGATCAGGCACTGGCGCTTCGTCGAAGAGCTTGCGTCGGACAAGGATGTAGTCGAGAAATTTTCCGTCAATCCGCCCAACGTCTACGGTTTTGGGCATCAGGCCTATTATCAGCATGTGATCGATTGCCTGATCAATCAGCGGGCGGCGCTGGTCGACGGCCTGGAAGGGCGCAAGAGCCTGGAGCTGATTTCCGCGCTCTATGAATCGATCGAGACCGGCGCGGAGGTCCGGCTGCGGTTCACGCCCCGGCTCAGCCGGCTCGGTGTGGCGTCGTGAACCAGCCGGAGATCCACCACGCAGGCGTGCGCGATGTCCAGTTCGGGGCACGGGTCAGGATTGTCGAGCCCTGCAATCTCTACGGCTGCAAGGTCGGCGACGATTGTTTTGTCGGGCCTTTTACCGAGATTCAAACGGGCGTCAGCATCGGCGCTCGCACCCGCGTGCAGTCGCACGCCTTCATCTGCGAGTTGGTGACGATCGGCGAGGACTGCTTCGTCGGCCATGGCGCGGTGTTCATCAATGACACGTTCTCGACCGGGAGGCCGGCCCGCGGCAACAAGGAGCTGTGGCGCGAGACCGTGATCGGTAACCGGGTGTCGATCGGCTCGAATGCCACGATCATGCCGGTCCGTATCGCCGACGACGTCGTCATCGGCGCAGGGGCGGTCGTGACCAAGGACATTACGGCCGCCGGCATGTATGCGGGCAATCCGGCGCGCCGGCTGGATCAGCGGAAATAGGAAAGGCCAGGGATGCCGGTACCTTTTGCGGATCTGCAGCTTCAGTATCAGACCATCAAGGGCGAGATCGACGGCGCGATCGCGGCTGTCATCCGCGACAATTCGTTCATCCGCGGGCCTTACGTCGATGCCTTCGAGCGGGAGTTCGCCGACGCCGTGGATATCAAGCACTGCCTGTCATGCGCCAACGGCACCGATGCGCTCTATCTCGCCTTCGCCGCGCTGAATGTTCAGCCCGGCGACGAGGTCATCACGACAGCGCATTCCTGGATTAGCACCTCGGCGATGATCACGCATGCCGGCGCCACCGTGGTGTTCTGCGATACCGACGACAGCACTTTTACGATCAATCCGGCGGCGATCGAGGTCGCGATCACCCCGCGCACCGTCGGCATCGTTCCCGTGCATCTGTACGGCCAGCCGGCGGACATGGACGCGATCATGGCGATCGCGAAGAAGCACCAGCTCTGGGTGGTGGAGGATTGCGCGCAGGCGCATCTGGCGCGCTACAAGGGCCGGCAGGTCGGCACCTTCGGCAACGCCGCGACCTATTCATTCTATCCCGGCAAGAACCTGGGCGCGATGGGCGATGCCGGCGCCGTCGTCACCAACGACGATGCGCTGGCCGAACATATGACCATGCTCGCGCGCCATGGCGGCCTCACCAAGCATCAGCATGAGATCGAGGGCATCAACAGCCGGCTCGACGGCATGCAGGCGGCGATCCTCTCCGCCAAGCTGCCGCATTTGCCGGACTGGACTCTTGCGCGTCAGCGGGCTGCCAAGGTCTACGATGCCGGCCTCAACCAGGTCGACGGCGTCGTGGTGCCCGGCGTCGCGGCGGAGCGCAGCCACGTCTATCACCTTTATACGATCCTGCACCCGCGGCGCGACGCGCTGGCGGCGCATCTTGGCTCCAATGGCGTGCAGACCGCGATCAACTACCCCACCGCATTGCCGTTTCTCGCCGCCTATAGCCGATTTGGCCACCGTCCGGAACAATTCCCCAACGCGCATCGCCAGCAGGGCACGATTCTATCGCTGCCGATGTTTGCGGAGATCACGGCGGATCAGCAGCGCGCGGTGATCGACCTGGTACGCGCATTCTGACCGGTCCGGATCTCGGGCGCGGTAAAATGGTAAATACATCAATAAGTTGGTGAAATTGAGAACGGCGTGGCTGCCGGGGAGGCGCTGACAAAATCAGTGCCGGCGGCGTTTTTTGCTCCATTCGATCTGGTTTCCAGCCGCGGTACTGTTTAGAAGCGCCATGCCGCACCGAGGGTGCATGGCTCTGGCAACGGGAACGGGAACTTTGCGAAAAATACTGTTAACGGGCGCGGGCGGATTCATCGGATCGCATCTTGCGGAAGAACTGGTCCGCCGGAATTTCGAGGTGCGCGCCTTCGTGCATTACAATGCGCTCGGCTTGCATGGCTGGCTTGATGCGTCGCCGCCCGAGATCCGCAAGGAACTCGACGTATTTGCCGGCGACATCCGCGATCCCAACGGTATGCGCACGGCGATGAAGGGGTGCGACGCCGTACTGCATCTCGCCGCCCTGATCGCAATTCCCTATTCGTACCACTCGCCCGACACCTACGTCGAGACCAACATTCGCGGCACGCTCAACGTACTGCAGGCGGCGCGGGACTTTGACGTCTCCCACGTCCTGCACACATCCACCAGCGAAGTATATGGCACGGCGCAGTTCGTCCCGATCACCGAAGACCACATGCTGCAAGGGCAGTCGCCCTATTCGGCGAGCAAGATCGGCGCCGATCAGCTGGCGCTGTCGTTCGAGCGTTCGTTCGGCACGCCGGTGACGGTGGTGCGGCCGTTCAACACCTATGGCCCGCGGCAATCGGCGCGCGCAGTGATTCCGACCATCATCACGCAGATCGCAGCGGGGCAGCGCGCCATCAAGCTCGGCAGCATCCACCCGACGCGCGATTTCAATTTTGTCGCCGATACCGTGGGTGGCTTCCTTGCCGCGCTCGAAACCAAGGCCGGCGTCGGCGAAGTCGTCAACATCGGCAGCGGGTTCGAGATTTCGATCGGCGATACCGCGGGGCTGATCGCCGAGCTTATGGGCGCCGAGATCGAAATCGAGCAGGAGGCCGTCCGGCTTCGGCCGGAACGCAGCGAAGTCGACCGTCTGTGGGCCAGCAACGCCAAGGCGCAAAAGCTCCTGGGATGGTCGCCGCGCATGGCCGGCATCGAGGGACTTCGCAAAGGCCTCGAGCAGACGATATCCTGGTTCACCAAGAACGAAAATCTGTCGCGCTACCGCGCCAACGCCTACAATCTGTGAGCCTGATGAGCCATTCTTCAGCCATTGCCGACCGCCGCGCCGAGCTCAATGTGGGTGCCGTACTTGAAGCGGTCGATACCGTTCTTGGCGCCGCGACCCGCCCGGTGGCGCTGCATGAACCGCGGCTGGGTGCGCGCGAGCGCGAACTTGTGCTCGATTGCATCGACACCAACTGGGTATCGACAGCTGGCAAGTATGTCTCCCAGTTCGAGCAGATGGTTGCCGCCGCCACCGGGGCCCGTCATGCCATCGCCATCGTCAACGGCACCGCGGCACTTCATGCCGCATTGCTGCTCGAGGGCGTGCAGGCGAACGATGAAGTCATCCTGCCGGCGATCACATTCGTCGCGACCGCCAACGCCGTTAGCCATGCCGGAGCCATTCCGCATATCGTCGATTCTAGCTGGGATACGCTGGGCCTCGATCCGGCGGCACTGGACGCGCACCTTGCGGAGATATCGGTTCGCCGCAACGGTGAACTGGTGAACAAGCAGACCGGCCGGCGCCTTCGTGCGATCGTTCCGGTCCACATCTTCGGGCACCCGGTCGACATGCCTGCGCTGCTGGCGGTTGCCGCCAAGTACGGCCTCGTGGTGGTCGAGGACGCGACCGAGTCGCTCGGCTCGACTCGGCAGGGGCAGGCCTGCGGCACCTTCGGCCATTCCGCCGTGCTCTCCTTTAACGGCAACAAGATCATCACCACCGGCGGCGGCGGCATGATCCTGACCGACGACGACGCCCACGCCGCCCGCGCGCGGCACTTCACCACCACGGCCAAGAAATCGCACGCGTGGTCGTTCGACCACGACGAAGTCGCCTACAACTACCGGCTTCCCAACATCAACGCGGCGCTCGGCTGCGGCCAGATGGAGCGGCTGTCGGCGATGGTCGAGGCCAAGCGCGAGCTGGCGGCGCGTTACCTCGAGGTGTTCGGCGGCTTTGCCCATGCAGGCATCTATCGCGAGCCTGACAGCGCGCGGAGCAATTATTGGCTCAATACGCTGATTCTCGACCGCGAATACGCGGGCGAGCGCGACCGGCTGCTGTCCGCGCTCCATGCCAATGGCGTTCATGCCCGGCCGCTGTGGACGCCCATGCATCTGCTGCCGATGTACCGCAACTGCCCGCGTTCGCGGTTGCCGGTGGCGGAGGACATGTATACGCGCTGCGTCAATCTTCCCAGCAGTCCGTTTCTGGCCGCCAGCGAGAAAACCGGCGCGAACAAGAACTGATGCCCCGTCTGATCTTCTTCACCATTCACAGCACGACGCCGTGGTGGAAATATCTGGGCTCGCGAATTGATTTCGCCGACGTCACCGTCCTGAGCGATTTGCGCGGGGAGGGCGACCGGTCGCTGGTCGACGACTTCTATCGCTTCATGGCCAAGGGCGACGCGGCCGCCGCTGCGCTCGCGCGCTTCGGCGACGACGGATGTGCTGATATCATCCTTCGCTGCAGGGTGCTCCGCAGTATCGACCGCGCGCTCGCGCTGCGGATGATCGGTGGCATGACGCAGGCGATCGAGCGCGCCTTGGATGAGCTCGACCCCGATCTGGTCATGACGTTCACCATCGATCGCTACGTCATGGACGTCATGGCGAGAACGGCGCGCGCGCGGGGCATCGACTTTCTGGAAATGACGACGTCGATCATTCCGGACGAAGTCATGTTGATGCGCCGGGGCCGGCCGATCTGGCTGCGCGAGCCTTCGAATGAACAGGTCGAAGCCGCGGTCAACGTGCTGTGCAAGGCGGATTTCGCGCCGGCCTATGTGCGTGACGCCAAGCGATTCTCGACCAGGCAGTTCTGGCGCGTGGTCGGCTACTATGCCGTGCGCGGCGCGTTCTTTAACCTTTGGCGGTTTCTCAAGCGCGATCGGTTTAACATCCATTACCTGGACGCGCTGAAGCGGCTGAAGCACAAGGTCCGGTTCGGGGACGTAGCGGCGCTGAAGCTGCTCGACCGGAATTGGGAGTCCCGGCTCGGCGAGGTGCCGCGTGAGCGGCGTGTCTTCCTGGGGCTGCAGCTCTTTCCCGAAGCTTCGATGGACTACTGGCTGAAATCCCCTGACATGCTTGCGCACGACGATGTGCTGGTGCGGTACTGCGAGGTGCTCGGCGAGGCCGGCTACCGCATTTTCGTGAAGGATCATCCACTCCAGTTCGGTTTTCGTCAGCGCGAACTGTTCGAACGGCTGTCAAAGCTGCCCTTTGTCACGCTGGTTCCATATGATGTGCCGGCCAACCTGCTGATTGAAAAGTGCGGGGTCTCGGTCACGTTCACCGGCACGATCGGCTTTCAGGCCGCGCTGGCGGGACTTTGCTCCGTTGCCACGGATCCATATTATGCGACCGAGGATCACTTCCTGCAGGTTCGCAACGTCGAGGAGATCGGCGGTCTCGTCGACAGACTGAAGCGTTGGCGGTTACCGGACGATATGGTTGCGGCCCGTCGCGAAATCATAAGACATTTGGCGTCGGTCAGTGTCGAGGGCGACTATTTCGGCTGGCGCAAATTCGATCCCAAGAATCATGCCGCATGCGAAGCCGTCGAACCGTTGGCGCGTTCGTTGAATGTATATCTGCCGAAATTTTTGAAATCTCGCAAACCCGCTACATAGGGTCTTGCTCTGCTCGCAATTCACGTTGATCCCCTACGTGAACTCACTGGAATGGCGCGATGCCGGCTCGTCTGCTTGGTTTCCTGAAGCGTCCCGCGGTCGCAGGCACGGCTTCCGCCTTCATCCTGCGGGGGTTGACGCTGGCGAGCCGCTTTCTGCTGTCATTGCTGCTGGCGCGGATGCTGTCGCCCGCCGAGATGGGCGAGTATGGTCTTCTGACCGCCGCCCTGGCCTTCGCGCTGCTAGCGATCGGGCTCGAATTCTATTCGTATACCCTGCGGGAAATGGTGCCGGCGTCGCCGGCGAGGCGAACCCGGATCATTGCCGATCAGATCACGTTGGGCGTGATGGCGCTGCTGGTTGTCGGCGTTCTGGTGCTGGCGGCGATCCTGGCGGGACTGTTTCCGTCGAGGCTCGCGCCGTGGTTTTTGCTCATATTGATCACCGAGCACATTTCGCTTGAAGCAACGCGCATCCTGATCATCACCGAGCGTCCAGTTCGCGCCTATATCGGTGTGTTTCTGCGCGGCGGCATTTGGGTCTATGCGATGGCGGTTCTCATGTTCACGACGCCGTCGACGCGGACGCTTGAAATGGTACTGGTCTGGTGGGCGCTCGGCGGCACTCTTGCGATCGCCTTTTCGGCGGCCTCGCTGTCGGGCCTGCCGTGGCGGGAACTGAGAGGTTACCGTCCCGACTGGAATGCCATTTTCGCGGGCCTGCGTACGGCGCGTCCCTTCATGCTGACGGCGGCCGGCGCGCTTGTCATTTCCTATGTCGATCGTTTCGTCATTGACATGTTTGTCGGGCGCGAGGCGCTGGGCATTTACACGTTCTACTCGACGATCCTGATCGGCCTGCTGTCGCTTGGCGCATCGGTATCACACCAGTTCCTGCCGAAGGTCATTTCCGGATATACGGCCAGCGCAGAAGCCTATCGGGCGGCTCTTCGCTCGTTTTTCTGGTCGTTGCTGGCCCTTGCCCTGGGAACGATCATTATTTCCGGTCTGCTCATGGGGCCAATGCTCAACGTGCTTGGTCTCTCCGTTTATGCGTCCGGCATCTGGGTCTTCTATGCGATGCTGCCGGGAGTTTTCTTGCGCATGATGGCCGACGTTCCTTCGTATGCTCTCTATGCGGCGCGATCCGATAGTTACCTGCTGTTCTGCAATCTCGGCGCGGCATTGATATCGACGCTGCTCAACGTCTTGCTGGTTCCGATCTTCGGTATTTACGGCGCGGCATTGACCGGCGGCATCGCCAGCGCGGCGCTGCTTGCCAGCCTGGCCATTCTGGCGCAACAAAAAATCCGCAACTATCGAACGGAAGCTCCCGCGCTGGCGCTTACTGGACTTCCGACTGATTCGGATATGCTTTATCCATGAGACAAAGCAACCTCTGCAAAATGACGCTTAAGCCTGACCGTGCAGACGGCAGGGCTGCAAACAAGGATCAACTATTGGATGTTCTCGCGCTGCAACTAATCGCGTCTGACTTTCTGATTGCCCGGTTCCGCCAGGAGAGCCACGCATAAGTCGCCGCAAACGACAGAAATATCAGGAAGGAATTGGCAAAGCCGAACGGGCCATTCAGGGGACTGACCAGGATGCCGAGGTAGGCAAACGTCAACATCAGTGCGGCGCTCAAAGAAGACCGCTCCAGGGTCTGCCGATAGCAGAAGCCAGACAGCAATCCCCAGACGAACACGCAAAAGGCGCCGCCAATCAGCCCAGCATCTCCGATCCACGCACCCCAGGCGCTGGGAAACCATCCATAAGCCCCGATAGCGCTCAACTCGGTGCGCATGGTCTGCGGAAGTTTGAGAGAGGGGGCGACTATGTCGCTGATCGGTGAAAGGATGCCGATCTGATAAAGACCGCCGTAGATCGAAAATTCCCGCCAATGTTCGACCATCCGCTGCACGGTGGTTGGCGGGTGGGTGAGATACATATCGATACTCAGCCAATCCATCGCCAGATTTGCCGGAACGGTTCCATTGCGAATAGCGCTGTCAAGCAACGGGGTTGGCTGCATCTCCCAGCGTGACGCTGCTACCGCAAGGAAGGTCGGATATGTGGACATGCGGTTCATATCGCGGCGAGTCTGCCAAACCTGGTTCGTGTAGGCGAGAAATGCGACGGCCACAAACGCAAACTTCCACCATAGCCAGCGATCGGCCGGAACGAGTGTCCTGCCTCGAGCGACGCGCGTTATGGATGCTCCAACAAACAAAAGAATGACCAACAAGATCGGCATCCTGCCGCCGTAGAGCACGGCATAGATCGTCATCGGCAATACAGACGCCTGTCCACAGATGCTAGCAAAAGTGCGCAAACGTTCTCCCGCCAGCATGAATATCGTTATGGCGACGCAAGAAAACGAAAACGTCAAATAACCGAAATACAGCAGCCAGGATCGTCGAATACCGATGTTTTCCATGACCTCGTTGGCTCGTTTATCACGAGCCGCAGACAATCCTTGCGACCAGTCGATATCGCTCAGGTATAACTTATCGAACGTCATGGCGGCGATGCCGATAAAGCCGAGAGCTGCGCACACGACGACGAGATTGTCCAATGAAGGGTCTTGCGTGGCGGACGCGTTGAGACTTTTCCTCCTTCCACCCACCAGCGCACCTGAGCAAAATAATGCTATGCCGCCCAGAATAATCGTCCACGCGACGATGCCCGGCGAGTGAACGTAGGAAATTGGGGACACGTAGAATAGCGTGATTGCTGCAGCCCAAACTGCGCACATCAAGCCCGCTGGATGGGTAAGAAACTTCATTTTGAAGTAATCGTGCCGGAGTCGAGGGATCGCATCGTAGCATAACCGATCGAAGACCAGACTAAAGCATTGGTAGGATTGAACCCGAGCAGAATGTCGATCAGCAGGCTTATGGAAAACAGCGAAAACGTTCTGTCCATGTGCTGCAGCTCACCGAGGCGCGAAAACATTCGACAGAAGACGACGACGAGAATGCCGGTAAAGAGTATCGCGAGCGGCAATCCGCTCGTCATCGCGATGTGAGCCGGCATGACGTCCGCCTGCTCTCGCGTGTACCTTACACGATCGTAGTTATTGGGGGAGACGTAATCCATCTCGAATTTGGATCCAAAGCCGGCGCCGATTAGAAATTCATTCGGTTTCGAGCTAAGCAATTGCCATATCGCCTCAATCTCTACGTTGCGGGCCCCCGTCAATCTTACCAGCGGATCGACGGTGGCCTCTGCCATTTTCGATCCTGAGTCAGCCATTCTCGATTTTGTGTCTGTGTTTATAAACGAGGGCGACGAGGAAAGCCTTGTCCCAACCATACCCATCAGAGGGATTTGTACCGTCGAAAGTATCGAAATAGTTGCGGCCGCGATCATTGGGGTTAGGACGAAAATTGAGATTGTTTGAACGGGGAAACTGAATCCGCCCCTGCGCTTCGCAATGAAGAGCACGGCCAAGGCTGCCGTACAAAAGCAAGCGCCGATGAAAACGGCTCGTTTGTTTCCGACTATGATCAACACCGCAGACGCGATCGTCGAGATCGGATTTCCATTGTGGGCCAGTGGGAGAAGGGCAAGATTTGGCTGGAAACTGTAAGATCCGCTGTGCAATCCCGGAGTCGCCGCGTACAGCATCATCGCGATCGTATAACCTGCAAGAATGGTGATGAAAATGGCGGTAAAGGCCATCTTTGGAATGTCGCGGCGCGCCAGGTCGCGACCGATCAAATAGGAAACAAGCAGGGAGGCGTATTGAAAGCCATGCACAAGATAGGAACGCCAGTCGCTATGATTGAACAGTCCGCTGAATGCGCCGACCAGTAACATGCATCCGACGGTGATCGAGATCGCGTCAACGAGATTTGGAAGGTCCTGGCGAACAGTCCAAAGGTAAGTGGCGCCAACGATCAGAAGTGCCGCGCGCCAAAGCGTAATCAGGCGGACCGCTTTTGTGTGAGAGTGGATATCCAGCGTATAGCCGATCGTGAAGGCCAGAATGAACATAATCATCAGGCCGAAAAACACCCATAAAGGAATATTCTGGATTTTCATCGTTGCTGACCTGTGCTGTGTTCAATCAGCGTTTCTCAACGCACGGAGCCATGCCGCGGTTTCGGCGACGCCTTGCTCCATGTTGTACGGCAGCGGTCCGCAGACCGCCTCGGTAGGCTTGAGGTCGAATTGATATTGCGTCAGCACATTATTGAGCCGGAACGAATTGAACGGAAACTTCCTCAAACCCACGGCGTTCACGGCATCGCCGCACCGGGCGAGTATGCGGGCGATACCGAGCGGCATATGCGGGATCGGGCGTGACTGGAACGCCCGCTGAAACGCATCGCTCCAGGCGAGGAGATCGATCGGCTCGTAGTCCGCCAGATAGAACGTTTTCCCGTGGATGAGGTCAGCGGGGGCCTCGAGCAGCCGCCAATACTGAAACGCGATGTTCTCGATATAGCTGTAGGATTTCCATAGCGGGCTATGGCCGACGTGAAAGTAGCGGCTACGCTCGATCATTCGAAGAAAGCGCTGGTAATGCGGGCTCATGCCCGGCCCCCAGACCGTCGTCGGGCGGGCAAGGCACCATTCGCGTCCTGCGCCGTCCTGCTCTCGAACGAACTGCTCGGTGCGGACCTTGCTCTTGCCGTAGAGAGTATCGGCGGTGTAGTCGGTGTCGTTGCGCGGGACGTAGCCGACGCGGCACACGAGCTGTGACGACGTCCAGATCGCCCGCCGAATCGACGAAGTGAGCCGGACGGCGGCGACTACGTTCTGCACGCCCTCGATGTTGGCGGTGTAGCCTGCGAGATTGGTCTTTTCATCGAGATCGATGCGTGCGGCGAGATGGACCAGGGCGTCCGGCGCAAATTCCTGCACGGCTTGATTGAGCCGCGCGGCGTCCAGGATGTCGCACACGTAATCCGTCGTTGCGCCGGGGTCCTTGTCCAGGCCCGCGACTTCGAATCCCGCAGCCAGCAACCGACGCATCAGGGCCTGGCCGATGAAGCCAGAGCTACCGGTCACAAGAACTTTCATGCTGAATTCGCTGCTTTTACAAAAGTTGCGGTCGCTTGACCAGCCTGTCCCGGTGATCTAACAAACCAACCCATTAATTGCAAATTGTGGCACGCGTTTCGGAATGGATCTGACTGAACGCCTCGGGCGTGCGTGTGGAGCTTCATGAAGGCAATCATCTCAGCCGTGTTCCAGGCCGTCAATGGTGTGCTGGAGATCATCGGTCTTCGCTTGTTGCGAACCAATGCGCCGGTTCGGAACTTCGGTCTCTTTTTCAAGCACCTCAAATCGCTCGGGTTCGAGGTGCGCACCGTCATCGATGTCGGTATTGCGTTCGGGACATCGCCAATCTACGACGCATTTCCGCGCGCCAGGTATTTTCTGGTTGAACCGGTTGCCGAGTGCCGTCCCGTTCTGGAAAAGCTGAAGCAGCGGCTCAACGCGGAATATTTTCTGGTCGCCGCCGGCGCGGAGAACGGCGAGGTCACCTTCAACGTCCACGACGACATTTCCGGCTCCAGCCTGTTCTCGCAGGTCGAGGGCAAGGTGCTGGACGGGGAAGCGCGGTCGACGCCGATGCGCCGGCTGGATTCACTGCTGCCGGAAAATCTGGAACATCCGGTGTTTCTCAAAGTCGACACCCAAGGTGCTGAGATTGAAGTGCTCAAGGGACTGGGTAGCCGGATCAGCGAGATCGACCTGTTGATCCTGGAGACCACGATGATGCCGATGCGGCACGGCATTCCCCAATTCGCCGACGTCGTGCGCTTCTGCGACGAGGCGGGGTTTGCGGTCTATGACGTGCTGGAAGGGCACATGCGGGCGCTGGACGGCGCGCTGGCGCAGATCGATCTCGCCTTCGTCCGCAAGGACAGCGCGCTGCGCAGCCAGCCCGCGTATTTCAGTCCCGACCAATTGGCGGACTATATCAGAACGTCGAGCAAGATTCGCGGCGCCAGCAGCTAACCGGCTTTTCGTCTGCCAGTTGGCGGAAGCAACCGCCTCAGATTTCCGCGAGCAGGATGAAGATGCAACGCCGCTCGCCCTTGTTAACCATTCCGCCGCGATGCATGCCATTGCCGTCGAACAGTATGCAGTTGCCGTAGTTCGACGTGGCGCTGAAATGCCCTTCGCGCAGGCGCTGGACGTCGGCTGAATCATCGCGCAGGTCGCCGCCGAAATCCGCCTTCTTTTGAAGGAACGCCGGAAGCGCCATGAACAGTTTGCGCGCTTCGGGCTTGCGGCCGGAGAAGCCGCTGAAGTCATTGGTGCGGCGGACCATACCCTCGAACCAGCCGATCTTGGCGTTCTGGCTGCCGCGGACGTAGCAGAACGGGCCGCCATCGGGACCGATGTCGTGGACATAGATCGCACATTTCAGCATGCCGTAGGTGGCATCGATGTGCAGATAGCTGCCCCAGGGGTCGGCCAGCTGGGTATCGGGGAATACGCGTTTCCAGAACGTATAGCCGTCGTCGTTGATCTGCGCGTTGACGTGCTTCACGCCGACCGGGCGACCGAGATAGGCGCTGGCCGCTTCGATGATGCCGTAGCGGTTGAAGATGTTCTCGACGGTCGCGAACGCCTGCGGATCGGACGAGCGCGTGCACCAGTAGACGTTGTCGTCGAACTTGCGCTTTTCCAGCGGGATGCCGGCGCGGCGTTCGTCGAGCTTGGCAAATCCTGGATTGGTCACGCGGCGAACCTGCTCGATCTCGTCGGGCGAGAGCGTCAGCGGAACGATACCGTCGGACTTGATCTGGTTCAGAAGGGCGGGGTTCGCGGGAGCCGCAGGATGGCGTGCGCCGGTCAGCGTGCCGATCATGCGGCTGGCGCGGATGCGGGTGTACATCGAGATGTAGCGCAACGCCGTTCTGAAATTCAGGCCGCTGAAGCCGGCCTCCTTGGTCAAGAGCGGCATGTTGTCGTAATCGACGATGCGGCGGATGGTGACGAACGCGAACGTGCGCAGGAAAACGTCCAGGGCGTGAATCCGCTCGCGCAGCGTCGCCTTGGGAAACAGGCCACCATAGGCGGGATGGGCGTCGTAATCGATCTTGGGCAGCGACTTGCCGCTATAGGGAGGAATCGGCAGCGCCTGCATCCGGGCTTCGCGCACGCCGGCCGCCACATCGGACATGGAGTCGATCGTCGTCATCTGCAGATTCTCCCGGAATGCGCGGTTTGTTCAGTCGCCCGATCTATACAACCTGCGGCATCGACCAAGCAACCAAGAAGGCCCTTGAGGGACCGGCCGTCGCTAGTCCGGAACCGTAGCTAAGTCGTGAAAATACTTCGGAAAAGCATTGCTGAGGTCGATCTTTCGAAGGATTCCAGCAATCTTCTCGGATGCGCCGCCGCGGCCGTAGGGCGGTTCGCTGGACGTGTCGGGCTGGAACCGGCCGTCGAGAATACTGCGGAGGGATGCGAGTATAGCCGTCTGGTCGGCGGGGCAATCGATGATCGACGCCGCGCGCAGGCGGCCCAACTGACGGTCGCCGATATTGACTGAGGGAACCCCGACCGCAGGCGCCTCCAGGATGCCGCTCGACGAATTGCCCACCACGGCATCGGCCAGCCGCAGCGCCGCCCAGTAGCGCTCGCTGCCGAGCGAGCCAAACAGATGCGCCTGGCCGGGCCGCGCCGCGACGAAGGCCTTGATGGCGTCGTCGATCACCCGGTATCCGGGATCGGCGTTGACGCCGGTGACGATGAAACTGCGATCGTCGATCTGCGCCAGCGCGCCCAGAAGTGATGTGACATTCGCGGCATCGGCATCGGGGCGCGCGGTGGTCGGATGCAGGGTGACGAGCAGGAAGCGTTCGGGACCGCTGATACCGAGTTCCCTGAACAGCGCGGACCGGCTCACGGCAGGCGCGGTAGCCGCCAGATCCAGTCCGGGGGCGCCGACATCGAACACAAAATCCGGATTCTCGCCCATCTGGATGACGCGCCGCCGATACGGCTCGGCGGCGGTAAAATGCACGCAGGCCATTTTGGTAATGGCGTGGCGAATGGCGTCGTCGAACGCGCCGGCCGTGACCTCGCCGCCATGGATATGGGCGATCGGAATATTCAACAGCGTCGCCGCCACCGCGGCAGAGAGGATCTCGTAGCGGTCGCCGAGCACCACCAGCAGATCCGGCGCCAGCCTCGGAAGCGCCTCGGCAAAGCCGGTCACGCCAATCCCGGTGCCGCGCGCCACCGTCTCGGCGCGGTCGTCGCGGAGTTCGAGGTCAATCTTGGCTGCGATCTTAAAACCGTCGGCCTCGACGATGCGCCAGGTCTCGCCGAATTTTGGCGGCAGATGCATGCCGCAGGCGATGACCTGCAGATCGACATCGTCCATCTTCTGCAACCGTGTCAGGACGCCTTTCAGCAATCCGTAGTCGGCCCGAGACCCCGTCACCACGGCTATGCGGCGGGGCGTTCTCGTCATGGCTGTTTTCGCCACGGCGACGCGTCGAGCATTCCATGCTCGATGACGTAGGAGGCGTGGGCGAGGTCGGCCGCGGTTTCGATTTCGATCGAATGCAGGCGGTCCATCAGGATGCCGTAGCTGGCGGCTGGATCGGCATAGATCTTTCCATGCTTGCGCATGGCGTTCCAGCCGATCAAATAGAGCGCGCCGTTCATGGTCACTTCGATCGGCTGGTCCTGCCGCCGCTGCGCGGTTGTTGTGAGCATCTTATCGACGATGGTGCCGATCGAGCCGTCCTTGCCGAGCGGCCCGACGAAGATCGAGGACACTTCCGTTTCGCGCATTCCGACCACGAGGCTGGCGTTGCGCGCCACGAAGAGATCGATCGCCTCTTCAAAATGTTCGGGGCGCGCGAACGGCGACGACGGCTCCAGCAGCATGATGGCGTCGTAGCGGCGCTTTTCATGGGCCTCGATCCAGTCCATTGCGTGCAGCACCACGTCGTTGGAGGAGGCCGTATCGGTCGCAAGCTCGGCTGGACGCTCAAACAGCATCTCGGCGCCGTGCCGGACGGCTTCGGCTCTGATCTCGGCGCTGTCGCTGGAGACGATAAGCCGCGAACAATAGCGCGACTGCAGCGCCGATCTGGCCTTGTAGCCGATCAGGCTGAGACCGCCGATTTCGCGCAGGTTCTTGCCCGGCAATCCCTTCGATCCGCCGCGTCCCACCAGCAGGAACAATATCTCCGGTTTGTCAGCCATTTGCTCTCGATAAATCCGGCCCGCCCGTATCGCAGCTGCGCCTGCTCGCGTTGCTTTTACCAGTGTACTCGACTAAGACAACCGCTTGATTTAGAGGGCGGTTTCAATCGTCCGAACCGGTCAGCGACGAAAAGCGCATGCATCGCCGAACCATGATCATTGCCGAGGCCGGCGTTAACCACAACGGCGATTGTACCCGCGCGCTGGCGCTGGTCCAGGCGGCGGCGCGCGCCGGTGCCGACGTGGTGAAATTTCAGTCGTTTCGCGCCGACAAGCTGGCGACCGCCGATGCGGCCAAGGCCAGCTATCAGCAGGTCACGACCGGCGCTGCGCAATCCCAGCTCGAGATGCTGCGCGCGCTGGAATTGAGCGAGGACGACGAGCAGCGCATCGCCGCCGCCTGTGCCAAAGCCAACATCACCTACATGTCGACGCCGTTCGACGCCGACAGCGCCACCCACCTGGTTCAGCGCATCGGCGTCTCGACCCTCAAGGTCGGCTCGGGCGATCTGACCAATGCACCGTTGTTGCTGCATCTCGCACGCTTTCGTCTTCCCATCATCCTGTCGACGGGAATGGCGACGCTTGCCGAAGTCGAGCAGGCGCTCGGCGTGATTGCGTTCGGCTATCTGCTCGAGGCGAGCGCGCCGCCGACCACCGCGGATTTTGCTGACATTCTGCCCGATCGGGAGACCTGGACGGAATTGCGCAGCAAGGTGACGCTGCTGCATTGTACGACGGAGTATCCGGCTGATCCGCAGTCGATCAATCTGCGCGCGATGGCGACACTATCCCATGCGTTCGGGCTTCCGGTCGGTTTCTCCGACCACAGCCCCGGCATTCATGTCGCGGCCGCGGCCGTAGCCCTTGGCGCCACCGTGATCGAAAAGCATCTGACCCTTGATCGCAACCTGCCCGGACCCGACCACCGCGCCTCGATCGAACCGCATGAGCTGGCCGCGATGATTGCAAATATCCGCGATGTCGAGGCAGCGCTCGGCGACGGGCGCAAGGTTCCGGCGGCGGAGGAAATCGCCAATCGGTCGGTGGCGCGCCGAAGCCTGGTCGCGACCTCTGCGATCCGCAGCGGCGAACGCTTCACGGAACAAAATCTCGGCGTGAAGCGTCCGGGCGATGGCATATCGCCCATTGAATACTGGAGTTATCTGGGCAAGAAGGCCGATCGCGACTACGCGGCCAATGAGGCGCTGGAGCCATGAGCCTGATTGTGCTCTGTGCCGGCGGCCATGCTCGCGTTGTCATCGAGGCGTTGCTCAGCCGGGGTCAGCGTCCGAGCGCGGTAACCGACCACGATTCCGCTCGCATAGGGACATTGCTTGGGGGAATTCCGATCACCGGTCCGGACGAAGATATCCTGAAGATGAAGATCGACCAGGTTCAGCTCGCCAACGGCCTCGGCAATCGCGCCTCGCGATCGAGTTCCGGATTGTCGGTTCGGCGCGAATTGTTCGACCGGTTTGCCGCGCTGGGTTACGCGTTCCCCGTGATATCCCATGCATCGGCGGTGATCGCATCGGACGCTTCCATTGGCGACGGCGCGCAGGTAATGGCGGGGGCGATCATCCAGCCGGCGGCGCGGCTGGGACGGAATGTGCTGGTGAATACCCGTGCGGTGGTCGAACATGATTGTCAGGTGGGCGATCACGCGCATATCGCTCCAGGTGCGGTGCTGTGCGGCGGCGTGCTGGTCGGCGAGGGCGCCCATATCGGCGCCGGTGCGGTGGTATTGGGGGGGGTCAGCGTCGGCGCCGGTGCCATTGTGGCCGCCGGCGCCATAGTCGCAAGGAATGTCGAGGCTGGCGCGTTTGTCGGCGGCGACCGGGAATAGCACGTGATGAATGGAGCATTTATTGTCAGCGAAGATACGCCCCTGATCGAGACGCTGCGGCGCATCGATCAAGGCAATCTGCAGCTGGCGATCGTCGAGCGCGACGGCAAGATCGTAGGCACCGTGACCGACGGCGACGTCCGACGCGCGCTGCTGGGCGGGGTCGGCCTCGACGCGTCGGTCGATCTGGTCATGAACCGGACGCCGATCACCGCGCCGGCCGGCATCACCAATCCCGCCGCGCTCAATCTGATGCGCCGTCATTCGATTCATCAATTGCCGATCGTCGACACGGAAGGAAAAGTCATCGAGGTCAAGCTGATCGACGACCTCGCGCTGGCCCAGCAAAGCGATCACTGGGTGGTGCTGATGGCGGGGGGGCTCGGCTCGCGGCTGAAGCCGCTCACCGATGAACTGCCGAAGCCGCTAATCAAGGTCGGCGACAAGCCGATCCTCGAAACCGTGCTCGGGGGTTTCATCAAGGCGGGCTTCGGCAAGTTCTTCATCTCGGTCAACTACAAGTCGGAGATGATCCGGGACTATTTCGGCGATGGTTCGCCCTGGGGCGTCGATATCAGCTACCTCGAGGAAAACGAACGTCTCGGTACCGCCGGCGCATTGTCGCTGTTGCCGGAGCGGCCGAAGCAGCCGTTCTTCGTTATGAACGGTGATTTGCTGACGACGGTGAATTTCGAGCAGTTGCTGAAATACCACCGCGAGCATCAGGCGTTCTCGACCGTCTGCGTGCGCGAGCATTCCGTCACCGTGCCGTTCGGGGTGATCGATTTCGACGATCACCGGCTGCTCGGCATCCGCGAGAAACCGACGCAGAAATTCTTCGTCAATGCGGGCGTCTATCTGCTGGATCCCGGCGTGCTGGATCATCTTAGTCCCAACGAAGTGGTCGACATGCCGACGCTGATCGAACGAACGATCGCCGGCGGCAAACAATCCGTGGTCTTCCCGCTGCGGGAATACTGGATCGACGTCGGCCGCCTCGACGACTTGCAGCGCGCCTCCGATGAATTCCAGAGGGTTTTTGGGTGAGTACCGATCGCTCCCTACGCGAGTTAATGTCGCTGGACGGGCGGGTCGCGCTGGTCACGGGGGGCGCCGGCCATATCGGCAGGGCGATCGGCCATGCGCTTGCCGAACTTGGGGCTGAAATCGCCGTCGTCGATCTTTCGCAATCCGGCGCCGCGGAAGCCGCGGAAGAGCTGAGCCAGCGGTGGCCCGCCACCGCCGTAGGGTTCGCCTGCGACCTGGAGCGGTCGGAGCAGGTGCGCGATTTGCCTCGCCAGGTCCGCGAACGCTTCGGGCGCATCGATATCATCGTGAATTGCGCGGCATTCGTGGGAACCAGCGGCCTCGATGGCTGGGCGGTTCCATTCGAGCAGCAGTCCGACAAGACCTGGAGGAGGGCGCTGGAGGTCAACCTGACCGCCCCCTTTGTCCTGGTTCAGGCCGCCGCAGCCGACCTCAAGGCCTCCGGCCATGGCAGCGTCATCAATGTTTCCTCGATTTACGGGCTTTCGGGGCCCGACTGGCGGCTCTACGAGGGGACCGCCCTCGGCAACCCCGCAGCCTATGCCGCCAGCAAGGGCGGGCTGATCCAGGCCACCCGGTGGCTCTCCACGACCTTGGCGCCGCGCGTCCGGGTCAATGCGATCGCGCCCGGCGGCGTGTTCCGGGACACCCCTGAGCCGTTTTTGAGCCGCTATACCGCCCGCACGCCCCTCGGGCGGATGGGACGCGAGGAAGACTTCAAGGGCGCGGTTGCCTATCTGGCGACCGACTTATCCGCATACGTGACCGGCCAGTGTCTGGCGGTCGACGGTGGATGGACCGTGTGGTAATGCACGGCAAATCATGAAACCGCGAGAATCTTTGACATGTTGAGCTGTAGCAAGTGCCTGCTGCCGGAAACGGCAGAGGCAACGTCGTTCGACGACCACGGATCCTGCAGCGTTTGCGCGCAGATTGAGGTTCGGGACACCCAAATCAACTGGGATGAGCGCCACGGCCAGATGATGGAACTGGTCGCGCAATACCGCGATAAGGGACTGTACGACTGCATCGTTCCCTATTCCGGCGGCAAGGACAGCGTTTTCCAGCTTTGGTACGTGGTCAAGAAGCTCGGCCTGAAGCCGCTGGTGGTGCGCTTCGACCACTGGTTCTATCGCCCGCTGATCGAAGAGAACAACACCAGCGTGTTCAAGCAGCTCGGTGTCGACGTGCTCAACTTCACGCCGAACTGGCACGTGGTGCGCGAACTGATGCTGGAATCGCTCAAGCGCCGCGGCGATTTCTGCTGGCACTGCCACACCGGCATCTATGCCCATACCATGCAGATCGCGATCCGCTATGAAACGCCGCTATTGTTCTGGGGCGAGAGCCTGGCCGAATACCAGTCGTTCTATTCCTATGACGAGATGGAAGAGGTCGACGAGAAGCGCTTCAACCGCGCGATGAATCTCGGCATTACCGCCGACGACATGTACGAATTCCTGGGCGGCCGCGTCGCCAAGCGCGACCTCTATCCGTTCGTTTATCCCGCCCGCAAGGAATTGATGCGGATCAAGTGCCGCTCGATCTGCCTCGGCAGCTACATCAAGTGGGACACCAAGAAGCACGTCGAGATCATCAAGCGCGAGCTCGGCTGGAAGGGCCAGGAAGTCGAGGGCATTCCGCCCGAATACGACTACGAGAAGATCGAGTGCTTCTTCCAGGGCGTGCGCGACTATCTGAAATTCATCAAGCGCGGCATGGGACGGACCAATCACCTTGCCAATATCGACATCCGCAACCGCCGGATGACGCGCGAGGAAGGCGAAGCGCTTGTGCGAGAATTTGACGGCAAGCGGCCGCCGAGCCTCGATCTGTTCCTGGATTATCTGCAACTCACCGAAGAGCAGTTCCTCGGCATCGCGATCAAGCACGAGGTTAGCCCGTGGCAGTTCTCGCCTAACATGGTAGAGCCGGGCAGGCGGATGCCTGATATGGATAAATGGAATCGGACCGAGGTGCCCTGGCCGAACCATCCGGGTGTGGAGATCGGCGGCAAGGGGTAATCTTTATCGGCGGCGGCGCCGGGGGGAGCTAGGGCGATGTCGGGCGTTGCGATCGTCGACTACGGGATCAACAATGTGCGCTCGGTCCGCAATGCCGTGGGGTACTGCGGTTTCGATCCGGTCGTGACCCACGACGCTGACGTGATCGCCGACGCTTCGCACGTCATCCTACCCGGTGTCGGCGCCTTTGGCGACGCGATGAACAACATACGTGTGCGGGGCATCGACGAAATGCTCGACCGCCACGTCCGCGAAAAGGGCAAGCCGTTCTTGGCCGTCTGCCTCGGCATGCAGTTGCTGGCGCAGAGCTCGGAAGAGCACGCCGATGACGGCGTCCTGCATCGCGGGCTCGGCTGGTTCGACGCCGATGTGCTGCGCCTGATGCCCACCGATCCCGCGCTGAAGATCCCGCATATGGGCTGGAACATGGTGGCCAAGGAGCGCGACCATCCGATCCTCGCCGGCATCCGCGAGAGCAACCTCGCATTCTATTTCGTGCACTCCTTCGCCATGCGCTGCAACAATGCGGGCGACGTCGTGGGCCTTGCGCAATACGGTCAGTCCGTGACCGCGATCATCGCCAAGGACAACATTGCGGCCACCCAGTTTCATCCCGAGAAAAGCCAGGACAGCGGTATCGAATTGGTGAGCAATTTTCTCCGCTGGAATCCGTGATACCAGCGCGTTTTTCAAGCGAAGTGGATACCAGGTCGCGTGAAGAAAACGCGTCCAATCAAGAAAGCCAAATGCTGAAAAAGAGACTGATCCCGAAATTTCTGCTGCGCGATGGTAGGCTGGTAAAATACGTCAGGTTCTTCGAGAACGAGCGTGTCGCCGGCAACCCGGTGACGACCGCAAAAGTCTATAACGACTACGGCGTCGACGAGCTGATCGTGCTCGACATCGTGCCAAGCGAAGCCTCGCGCGGCCGCGTGGTCGATATCATCGAGCGGATGTCGGAAGAGATCTTCATGCCGTTCACGGTCGGCGGTGGCGTCAAGACGCTTGAAGACGTCAACATGCTGCTGCGCGCCGGCGCCGACAAGGTGTCCGTCAATTCCGAAGCGGTGCGGCGACCTGAGTTCGTCCGCGACGCCGCGCGCGTGTTCGGCGATCAGTGCATCACGGTGTCGATCGACTACAAGAAGATCCGCCCCCACCATGCAAGCGTGTTCATCGACGGCGGCCGCGAGCATGTCGCGCTCGATCCGGTCGAATGGGCGCTGCGCTGCGAGGACCTACACTGCGGCGAAGTGCTGTTGGGCTCGATCGATCGCGACGGCACCATGTCCGGCTACGATCTCGACGTGATCCACAAGGCGGCCAATGCGCTCAGCGTGCCCTTGATCGTATCGGGCGGTTGCGGTTCACTGCAGCATGCGATCGACGCGCTGGAAGCCGGCGCGTCGGCGGTGGCGATCTCGTCGATGTTTTTGTTTACTGATCACAGCCCGATCAAGCTGCGCAGCCACCTGGCGTCGCGCGGCCTCGACGTCCGGAACAGCGCCAGCAGCAGGAACTGACATCGTGCACCTTTCGCTCAATGAGGCTGATCTGGCGCGGTATGTGCGAAAGCAGTTCGAAAACACGTTCCCCGACGGCGCCGACCTCGGCGATCTGCCGAAATTCGTCGAGCTGGCGCTCGGCCGGATCGAGCACTGCTTTTCGCGCGTGAGGTTGAAGGGATTCTTTGCCAACGGTCAGGTGCGGTTCTCACACTGGCATTGCGATCAATTCGCGATTTTCCTGTATTATCTCGCCAACACCGCCTTCCGCGAAGAGCCCGGCCACCCCATCGCCGACAAGGCCTATGCGCTCAACAAAGCCTTGCACGCGCTCGACGCCTTCTACGAGGTCGAGCTGCCCGACGTGTTCGCGGTCCAGCACCCGGTAGGCACCGTGCTCGGCCGCGCCAGCTATTCGGATTATTTCATCTGCTATCACAACTGCACCGTCGGCGCGAACCTCGACAACGACTACCCCTCGTTCGGCCGCGGAATCGTGATGTATGGCGGCAGCCGCGTGATCGGAAAGACGTCGGTCGGCGACAACACGTTTGTGTCGACCGGCGCGATCGTGATCGACGGCGGCACGCTCGAGCCCAATAGCGTGCTGCACGGCATCTATCCGAACGCGGGCCATTCCCGAACCGGCCGCAACGTCATCAGCGATATTTTCGGGGTTTAGGTCAGGTCAGCCGCTTAAAGCCGGAATGGGCGACGGGGCCGCGCAGCAATTGCCGAACGGCTTTTTGATCGATAGCGGTCCGAAGATCGCGGAACACTTCGTTGACCGCCTCCAGATAGCGATCGACGTGCTGATCGGTATGCGCCCACATCGCGTAGAATGAGCCGGTAGCGAAGATGCCCCGATCCAGCATCATCTGGGTGAACAGGGTGCGCACTTCCCGGACCTCCGGCAGGTCGAAACCGAAATGCCCAAGCGGTGCAATCCCGGAGACGTGAACCGGAAGATTTGTTGCGGTCGCGGCTTCGGCCCAGCCCTCTTGCACGCGCGCACCGATCCGCATGAGATGATGGGCGACGTTCTGCTCGCGGTGCTTGCGCAACGTGGCCAATGCGGCGACCGGCCCGACGCGCTCAGTCCAGGCGGTAGAACTGACAAAAGTTTCTTGCGCCGCATCCATCACCGATCCGCGGCCGACAATCGCCGCCATCGGAAATCCGTTGGCGATCGCTTTGGCAAAGACGGCCATGTCGGGATCGACCCCGTAAGCCAGATGCGCGCCGCCACTATTGATGCGGAAGCCGGACGTCACCTCGTCGAAAATCAGCGCCGCTCCGCAACGATCGGCGAGCGCACGAATACCCCTGATGAATTCCGGCGTCGGCTCGCTCGAGCGCACCGGCTCCATCACGATCGCGGCGAGGCGGTCGCCATGCTCCGCAACGATGGCTTCGATCTCGTCGAGCTTGTTGTAGTGGAACGGATGCATCAGGCCTGCGAGGCCGCGCGGCACGCCCTTTGTGTCGAGGCCCGGCAGCAGATGGCCGTCGAGCGCGGTGGTCTCGCCGAGATTGGCGCTGAGATACCAGTCGTGCCAGCCGTGATAACCGCAGAAAGCCACCATGTCGCGCCCCGTCGCGGCGCGCGCGATCCGGACCGCGATCGCCATGGCCTCGCCGCCGGCGCGGCCGAAGCGCACCATGTCGGCCCACGGGTGCAGTTCGACCAGCAATTCCGCCAGTTCGACATCCTCGGCGCAATTCAGCGTCGACATCGAGCCCTTGTCGATCGCGGCCTTGACCGCGGCGTCGACGTCGGGATCGGCAAAGCCCAAAATGGTGGCGCCGATGCCGCAATAGCTCATGTCGAGATAGGTCTTGCCGTCGAGATCGACCACCTCGGCGCCCTTGGCCGATTTGAAATAGGTCGGCCATTGTTCCGGCAGGAACATTTCCGGGCGCTTCGACAGCAATTGGGTGCCTCCGGGCATGACTTTCCGTGCGCGTCGGTAAAGCGTTTGGCCAGTGCTCGACATCGATTTTCTCCTGGGGGGAAAGCACGCGGTGGATATCCCAACGCCGCTTTTGAGGCAAGGTGCGCCGTTCGTTCGACAGCCGATTCTTGGTGGCTTTCATTCGATACGCCGCGTCAAAACCCAAAGCTTCCCCTAGACCTCTACGGGATTGATCGACGAACTAGCCCACCAGGCCTGCTCGTCGCCAAAGCGATGGTTATCCCGGTGATGAGTTCTGCACAGAGGTACGGTGAACTCGTCACTGACCTTCAGCCCCATCCCGCGAGGCTGAGCGCGCGGACCGCCCGGGCGCTCGCCAGCGGCGTCCTCCAACCGCGCATCGATCTTGATGACATTGGACCCGATCTCAGAGTTGCTGCACGCAAGCCGGCCCGGAGCGGGTGAAATCGAGCACGGCGAAGCGGGACAGGGCTTGCGAGGCGCGCGAAAGGGCATTCGGAAAGCTCTCTTTTTGGTGACTTCCGCGTTCGAAAGTGATGCTGCTTGGCAATTTCAGCGGCTGGCGCCATTGCTGCCTGCCCTCGATCGTTGGCTCGAAAGCGGGTTGTTTTCCACCGGCTGGATTGATTGAGGCGCTCCAATAACTTGAAATATGTGACTATTCAGGCCGCAGGGGAGGCGCTGATCGGCAAACTCGGAGGTCCTCCGGCGCATTGTTTCGCCCCTGAAATATAGAAAAACTGGCTCGGCTAATCGTTTCTGAACGGAAGGGCATCAGCCATGCAGCCCCACGCGGCCGTCAAAGCAGAGCCTGAGCTTGCTCATATAAGAAAGGTCCGAGCAGAGGCTTGGAGTCGTATCGCTGAATCGATTGAAGGAGGCCTAACGCGCCTGGGCGATTTCGGCTGGCTTGTTCACGGTGGGGGTGTGGTGGTAGAAGAATCGAATGACGCGGCCCGGCTTGACGCGAGAAGATTTCCTAGAAATGGAACGTGGGTGCCGGGCCATGATGCCCGGCGCGTTGCCAGAAGCGCGAGATGTACTCGAGGCAATGGCCGATGAATGCCGAGTGCGAGCGGGCTCAGCGCCGCCAACACCCAAATGGTGGACGAAAAAACCCCTCATCATCGCTGCGGTTCTCGCCGTCCTCGCCTATTTTGCTGCCGCGCTTTATTTCAAGTCAACATATGTATCTAAAGCACCGAGGGACGGTGCCCTCTTGCTACTCCCGCCATTTCAAAAAACGCGCCACGTTTACGCGGCTCACGGCTGGCTGCCAGATGATCTCTCCCAAGTCGTGGTGTATGAAGACAGCACACCTCTAGGTCTTGCAGAAGCAGTCTACGACAATCCAGTCGAAAAACCTGCCTCTGGCGGCAAGCGATGGAGGTTCATTGAATTCACTTCCCCCAAAGACCCAAACGCCAGCGGACATACTTATTGGGCAGTGAGACCCTAGGTGGTGTGGACGCTTATCGCATCCATAAGATGGATTGCGCGAGTGACGACGGCTCGGTAATTTCGGGAGGTCTTTTCGAAGCGGGTTGCGACGCGGCGGAACTGCTTGAGCTTTGAGAAGCAGCATTCCATGAGATGACGCTGGGCATAGAGTTGTTTGTGGAGCGAATGTTTGAGCGCACGCGATAATTTCAAACTGACATACTACCCACTATTCACAGGGAACGAATCTTTGAGCTAACGGGGGATCGATTCCGTTTAGGGCGGAAATCCAACGCAATCTCAGCTTCCCAGCGAAAGTCTCGTTTGGGGCGTGTTGCCGGCACGATTTGAGTCGGCAGTCGACGAGCACGTTAAACAGAAGAGCCCGAGGGACGTGAAGTCATTGATGAGCTCACCGGCATCCTGTTGCGCACGGTGGCTCTAAAGCGTGATGGCATTAGGTTCGATAGCCTGAGTTTTTGAGGTAGTTGGCACATTCCTCTGAGGTGAAGGCATCGAGTGCGCAGCCGATTGCGGCGCAGACCGCGTCGACAGTTCGCGCGGCAGCTTTGCGGAC